>JAJZEE010000098.1 GCA_021805735.1 Bacillota bacterium | reverse complement strand
ACATTTTCGCAGGGCGTCAATACTGACACCGAGCATCTTCGCAGCCTTTCCGATACTCACATACTTTTCTTCCATTAGCGTTCTCACCCAATACGATTATACCATATTGGGAGAGATTAGCACAGGTTATTGCGATGCTGCTTCAACCTCCCTTGCTACAGTTATGATACCTTCTTCGCGTGAACCTTGCCATACTCTGCAAATAAGAAGGCAAGAAAACGCAAATCCTATGCCTTCGATTTGATTGGCCCCAGACATAGGACAAAGGATCGCGCGCGCCGGAGTCGGTCGGAACATTTGTCGGGGTAAACTGCCAGGTGTGAGTTTTGCGAAGCAAAATCCAAAGCGCTTCGCGCCACCATCAGTGGAATGGAAAACCCACTCGTCAGGATTCATATGCTGTGCCGAGACGAGTTCGGCGTAGCCGTGTTTGAGAAGCGGTACAGCATACGGTTCTGGCGGGCAGAAGCAATCGATTTTCTGCGATAGACTGCCACGGGAGTCATTCCTGAAGTTTTCTTCAGGTTTTTTTAGGATTGGTCTGCTATTGTTGCGAACAGAGGATAAGCTGCGCCACAAGAGTATCATGCAGGGCAATCCTTAAGGAGCAACAGATTAAGGCGGGAATCGCTCTGCTTTAGAACGGGGGGCATCGTATCAAGACAAAGCGTGTAGCGGCAGTCGTGATCGTGGCCATTGCTCTCTTGGTCGTGACTGTGTCTGCACTCGTGCGAATGGAAACCGTCACCTCGCGCACAGCGGGGAACAGCGCTGTTGACGCTTCAGGCACAGACCCCAAAGCGCTGCGCGCCGCCAATAACCCGGATGAAAAAGCGCCTGCGGGGTTTTTCAGAACAGGCAGCGGCGTTCGAACGGGGGCGGCGTGGCCATATGTGCGTTTCGCCATCGTACATAACGCGTTGCCGCAGGGCCTGGTGGGGGTGTCGCTGTCGATTGGCCGCAAAGGAATATTCGCGACCGGAGGATACAACGGATTGCAGTCGGTCAGCGACGTACAGCAAGTCTTTCCGAAGCAAAGACTCTTCGCTCGGTTGACAGTTCCAACTCACGATGCTGCATCCGGCTGGATCGGACCGAACCTCTATGTATTTGGCGGTGGACAAGCCGTGTCCTATAATACGATTGTGCAGATCGAGCCGCCGCTGTCAGCGGTTGTTGATCGTCTGCCGACAGCCCTGTCCGACGCGGGGATGGTTCCCTATGCGGGGGGTGCGCTGTTGATCGGCGGACACAACGGCGGCACATTCTCCAAAGAGGCTCTTTTGTATACTCATCAAGGTTCTGCTCTGCGCGCGAAGGTGTTATTTCGGCTGCCAATAGGACTTCGCTATGCGGGCATTGCGTCGACAGGAAAGCGTCTTTGGATTGCAGGCGGGCGGACGGCTTCCGGTATGAGCCGGGAGATTTATTATTTTGCTCCGGGCCTCGCGCGGGCAGAGGCGGTGGGTCGCCTTCCGATCGCGATCGACAAGGCGGCCGCGTGGGCGGTTCCTGGATATGTTCTGATTGCTGGAGGGCAGACACTGCAAGGCGCGCCGCAGAAAAATGTCTATGCGTTCAATGTGCTCACCCGGAAGATACGTATCGTCGGAACCTTGCCGACTCCTCTGGCCGATATGGGATACGCGTCCAATGGACAGGGAGCATACGTGGTCGGTGGAGCGACGGCTCCCAACCTGTCGGCCTTGAGCAGAAATCTGATCGTAATCTATACTACGTGGTTCCGCTAAGATATGATAGAGAGACTGATCCCGGAAAGGACGAGTTGAGCAATGTTATTGAGAAATAGTTTGTTATGGAAAAATCGTTTGCAAAAGAGGGTATGGCCCGTCGCTGCCGCAGTCGCATCGCTGAGTCTCGTTACAGGTTGTGGACTATCGGCGAGTTCCCCCGCCGCCGCCAGCACTCACTCTCAGCCGCACGCACATCCTGTGCATGTGCGCAACAAGGGGCCGCTGCCTGCCGATCTACTGATCGCTGATAGAGGCAACGATCGCTTGCTGATCGTTACGCCGCAGAAGAAAATTGTGTGGTCCATGCACATCGGGGGACCGGGCGGACCTCACAACGCCAACTCTCTCGGCCCGGACGACGCGTTTTTTACACCTGATGGCAAGCACATCATAATTAATGAAGAGAGCAACAACGTAGTGGCCCTGATCGATATTGCGACCAAGAAAATCGTATGGACGTATGGACATCCGGGTGTCGCGGGCTCAGCTCCAGGGTATCTGAACACTCCCGACGACGCGTACCAACTCCCCAACGGAACAGTGACTGTTGCGGACATTGTGAACCAGCGGATCCTTTTTATCAGTCCCCAGAAAAAGATTATCAAACAGTATGGGCAGACGGGTGTCCAGGCGCATAACCCGCCGATCACATTCACCGCGCCAAACGGCGATACGCCAACTCCAGGCGGCGGCATGATTATCACCGAGATCAACGGCAGTTATGCGGACAGATTGAACAGCAAGGGAAAATTGATGTACACGGTGCACTTGCCAGGCATCACTTACCCTTCTGACACGCAACTCTTGCCAAACGGCAATCTGCTTGTCGCTGACTACAACACACCGGGCACGATTGAGGAGGTCACGCCAAAAGGGAAACTGGTGTGGCGTTACCGCAAACTGTCCGGCCCTGGAGAACTGTCGAACCCGTCTCTCGCCGCGATGCTTCCGAACGGCAATATTGTGGCGAACGACGACTATAATGACCGGGTAGTGGTGATTAACCCCCACACAAACAAGATCGTGTGGCAGTACGGCCATAAAGGCGTCAAAGGCACAGCTCCAGGATATTTGAATACGCCAGATGGACTTCAACTGATGCCGGCCAATGTGCATCTGCCTGCAACATCCTGACATGTCGGTTCGTGCGCGTCAATGGAACTTCGGCAGTCCAGTTGCCATGAGATTGATTGTATTCATGAGGATGCGATATACTATCACTATAGAGGGGAATCTAGCGTAAAAAAATTTCATGGGTGGCGGACGGTGAATCAATGTGCTTGCGGGCGTGGTGTTGGGCCGAAACATGGGGGATAGCTTGGAGGCGCTTCGGGAAGCCGTTAGAGAGGACCGCGCAGTCCGACAGGAATCCAGAAAATGGTCGGCTATGTCCGGTTATTTTGCAGATTCTCCACTGGACGGGGAGGATCCACTAATCTACGAGGTGTTTACGTGGATCGATGGAAAAGCGGAGACAAACATGCTGGCAACCATTACGGTGCTTTATCCTGGCCAAATCGGCGGAGAGCATTTTCATACGAAAGGACACTATCACCTGAATCCGGACGGGTCTGAGTTTGTTGTTGGTTACTGGGGTGAGGGCGTGCTGGAAACGGCGCCTCGCGAGGGGAGCATCACAGAGACGCCTATCCGTCCAGGGAGTCACTTTATTGTGCCGTCGGGTCATGCACACCGAGTGGTTAACCGCAGTCTGGAACCTGTAGTCTATCTATCGATTAGTTCGGCTGGAGTGGGTCACGACTATGCAGGTGTTGTGGCGTGCGGCTGGCGGATTCTCTGAGCCGCAGTCTGCAGACGCCGAGCTGTCTTAAAGGAGCAGAGTCGGTTGAAACGAGTGATCGCAGGAGGTTTTGCGCACGAGTCAAACACGTTTACACCGAGTATGACGGGCTGGGATGATTTCATCATGCACACAGAAGGAGAACTCGGCGAGTGGATAAAGAGTGATCCTGACAGTGAACTGTACGGCGTCTTCGCGACGTTGGATGAACTCGGATACCATGTGATACCTGGTGTTGCCGCCAAGGGGTCAGTCGGCGGTGTCGTTGAACGCGGGGTGTTTGACGTGTACGTGAAACGTCTCCAGCAGTATTTGGATCAGGTTACGGATGATGTGGACGGTGTGTTGTGGGTTCTTCACGGGAGCGCTACGGTGCAGGAAGAGTCGGATGCGCAACGCGCCATCGTGCAAATACTCCGGAACCGATTTCCGAATCTGCCGCTTGTCGTGACGTTGGACCTGCATGCATCTGTGAGTGATGAGTTACTGGCGCTCATCGACGGTGTGGCAGCCTATCACACGGCGCCTCACCGTGATGTTTTTTCGACGGGAGTTCGCGGCGCGAGGATGTTGGACCACTTTATCCGTACCGGGAAGACCGGACGATTGGTCTCGGTCCGGATTCCCATGCTCCTGCCAGGGGAGTTTGGCCAGACGGACCATGCGCCGATGTCCGCCTTCATGCGCCAGGCGGAACGGATCGCGGCAGAATCGAATGCGCTTGAAGTTTGCATCCTTCAGGGGTATCCCTGGGCAGACAATGCCAATGGCACGGTTTCCGTGCTCGGGTGTTGGGATGCAGGCGACGTCAGCGGCCAAGCGCACAGGCTCCTTGAACTCGCGGAGGACATTTGGCGCAGCCGCGCTGATTTTTTCGCGTCGATTCCCGTTATGCCGGTTGCCGCCGCTATCCGCGAAGTGGAACGCAGGCCTGCCGAAGAGTTGCTCGTACTCTGTGATGCTGGAGACAATCCGACGGCGGGAGGAACCGAAGATCGAGTGGATGTCCTCCGGGCAGCCGTAGACTGCGGCGCCTGCGGACTGGTCTTTTTCTCGGTGTTTGATGAAGCATTTGCTCTTGCCTGTCAAGGGAGAGTGGGCGAGGAGGTCAAAGCTCCGTTGGGCTTTTCTCTGGATCATGGGGGCAGTCCATTGATGCTCGCTGCTCACGTGCTGAATGCAGGTATAGATGAAGAGAGCGGGCCTTATGCCTACGTGGAGTCTTCGGGAAACCGGGTGTTTGTCTGTGGGCGACGGATGGCCGTCCGGAGTCCGCGTACCCTTGCCAGGGCTGGCATCGATCCTGCGGATCGCAAACAGGTGCTGGTCGTAAAATCGGGATACCTCTTTCCCGAGTGGCAGGACTTCCTCACAGAGCAGACGCCCGCGCGCGACGTATTGCTGGGAACGCCAGGAGCCACCTCGCTTGACCTGACTACTTTTCGATACAACTCCCTCTTATCCCCTGTCTACCCCTTGACCGAACTCCACAATCCGCAAGCAGCCGTATTTCTCTGTGGACGCGACATGGAAACGAGACGTTGGTCCACAGAACTGAAATGAACACAGAATCGGACACCAATACCATGGCAAAGTCGTATTTGCTGGACCGCTGCGAATGCTGACTGGACCACAGAGATGGTTGCGCGATTGATCAACTTCTGTCACAATATAAGCATATAATTATATTAGATTCCTCTGAAAAGGAAGGCGCGGCGATCATGAAGATCGAATCAAGATGCGCCTCGGGAAATCACTGGCAAGGGGGTCCGGGCGTTGCCCATCGTTGTTGCGGATGGGAAAGTGGTTGCCCGAATTTCGCCGCACAAACAACACGAGTCAGGAGGTGATAAAAGTGGCGCTGTCTGTCGAATCGTGGGCTGAGGTGTACAAGGCGCTGGCGGACAAAACCCGGCTGCATATTCTGGCTCTGCTTAAACACGATGAAATGTGCGTTTGCGAACTCGTGGAAGTGCTGCAGATGACTCAACCCGCCATTTCACAACATTTGCGTAAACTCAAACAAGTAGGGCTCGTGAAGGAGCGTAAAACAGCCCAGTGGGTGTACTATCGCTTGGATGGGTCACAGGTTCCGGTTTTCAAGGCTTGTCTGGCCGAACTCCCTGATCTGTCGGCGGAGGTAGAGCAACTCCAGGCGCAGGGTCTTCGCGTATGCAACTCTGTCGGCATGGGTAAAGAGGAAGGATGTCTATGACGATTTTGGCGTTTGGGCTATTTGTAGTGACTTTGATTTTTGTCATTTGGCAGCCAAGAGGTTTGTCCATTGGCTGGAGCGCCCTTGGCGGCGCCGTTCTGGCTCTCCTGTTGGGAGTGGTGACGCTCCATAATGTTGTGGAGGTCACCCGGATTGTCTGGGATGCGACGCTCACTTTTGTGGCCATCATTATCACCTCCTCCATCCTCGACAAAATCGGCTTCTTTGAATGGGCAGCGTTGAAGATGGCGCATGCCGCCAAGGGAGACGGACGAAAGGTGTTTCTGTATGTGACGCTCCTCGGCGCCATGGTGTCCGCTTTTTTCGCAAACGATGGCGCTGCGCTGATTTTGACGCCGATTGTGCTTGAGAAGGTCAAATTGCTGAAATTTGACATGAAGAGAATGCTGCCGTTTATCATGGCGAGCGGGTTCATCGCCGATACCACATCGTTGCCGCTGATCGTCAGCAACCTGGTCAATATCGTGTCGGCCGATTACTTTCACATCGGGTTTCTCAGTTATGCGATTCACATGATTGCGCCGGATCTTTTTTCGCTCGCGGCGAGTATTGCGGTCCTGTACCTGTTTTTTCGCAAAGATATTCCCGCACGCTACAATCCTGCCGACTTGCCTGAGCCAGCCGAGGCCATTGTGCATCGGGGCATGTTTGTGGTGTCCTGGATCATTCTGGGCATTCTGCTGGTGGGATATATCCTGACGGAACTATTGCATATTCCTGTCTCGCTTGTCGCTGGACTTGTGGCGATTGTGTTTCTTGTCGGCGGAAGCCGGTCGGGAGTCATTCGCCCGTGGAATGTGATCCGCGAGGCGCCGTGGGCGATCGTCGTGTTTTCCATTGGGATGTATGTGGTGGTGTTCGGTCTTCGCAATGTCGGATTGACGAACGTCCTGGGACGCGTGATTCAGGGGGCCACCCATACGGGCCTGTACGGCGGAACAGTGGCAACCGGTTTTCTTGCCGCCGGGTTGTCGAGCATCATGAACAATATGCCGACCGTCATGATCGACGCACTCGCCATTCATGCAACGAATGCTACGGGCGTCATGCATCAGGCTTTGGTCTACGCCAATGTGATCGGGTGCGACCTGGGGCCGAAGATTACCCCGATTGGCTCGCTCGCCACGCTGTTATGGCTCCATGTACTCAACAAGAGAGGCATCACCATCACTTGGGGCAGATATTTCAAGGCCGGCGTCATGCTGACAATTCCCACACTGTTTGTTACGCTGTCGGGCTTGTATTTGTGGATGACCATCGTGGGCTAAACCGAGATGAACATAAGTTTGGAAGGGGATTATTGTCATGCGCAAACGGATCATTTACTTTCTTTGCACGGGGAACTCCTGCCGCAGTCAAATGGCGGAAGGGTGGGGCAAGCATTTTAGCGGCGACAGGGTGGAAATTCACAGCGCCGGCATCGAGGCGCATGGTCTCAATGCGCGCGCCGTAGCTACGATGAAGGAAGCGGGCGTGGATATTTCGCAGCATACCTCGAAGACCATCGATGCAGAACTCCTGAATCGCGCGGATTATGTGATCACGCTGTGCGGCGACGCCAATGACCGTTGTCCGATCACGCCGCCGCACGTGACGCGGTTGCACTGGGGATTTGCAGATCCTGCCAGAGCGACCGGAACGGAAGAAGAGGTTCTGGCGAAGTTTCGGGAAGTCCGGAACGCCATACGGGACAAGATCGAAGGATTCCTTAAGGAGCTTGCGGATCAGGAACTGCGATGAAACAACATGCATCATCAGTGGCATGCTTCCTCCACAGGCGCGATGATCGTCGATATGTTGTTGTACCGCAGTTCCTCAGGACGTCCGAGGCCGTTGCAGGCGGGAGGGCGGGTGGCGGGCGGGCGGGAGGGGGGAGTGTCCGGATGCGGAGGGGCTGTATGTTGTTTGTTGTCGCGGGTTTGGCCGAAATCGGCGGGCTCTGTCAGGAGTCTGCCGAGTCTTGGCTTTGCTTCATTTGCAACGTCGCGGTGCGCAAGAAGGCCTGCAGGAGAGGAGTGTTTTCCTCGGCGCGCGGATAGGCGACATAGAAGCTCCGAGTGGCTGCCAGTTCGTGCACGATCTGAACATGACCGGATGCGACGGAGTCTTTGGCATCCAGGTTGGACACGATGGCCAGCCCCAACCCGGACTCCACCATGCGCAACATGAGAGACGTATCGTTGGTCAGCAGGGTATAGGAAATCCCCTCTGGGAAGACGCCCATATCGCGCAACGCTTCCTCGGCGGCGCGGCGCGTTCCCGAGCCGGATTCACGCAGGATAAAGGGGCAACTCTGCCATTCGGAATTGCCGCAGTAGGCTGGATTGGCGACAATGACCAGGCGGTCGGCGGCGATGCAGACGGACGCAATCTCGGCAGATTCCGGTCTGCTTCCCAGTATGGCGACATCCACGTCGCCTTTTTGCAACAGTTCCAGAACCTGCTCGGAGTCATGGGAGTGAACCGCCACTTGCACCCCAGGGCAGTCATTGTGGAAGGCGGGCAGGATGCGGGGCAGAAAGTGTTTTGTCGGGATTGAACTGGCCCCGATCCGGAGGGCGCCTTGAATCGGCCCGTCAAACTGATGCAGTCGATTCTGAAGCAGCGCCCACTCCGATACGAGCAGTCGGGCCGTCTGATACAGGCGCCGCCCGGCCTCCGTAAGAGCCAGTTCGTGATCTTCCCGGCAAAACAGCGTTGTATTCAATTCCGCTTCCATGCGCTGTATCTGTTTGCTGACGCCAGGTTGGGTCAACCCGAGCCTTTCTGCAGCCAGTGTGAAACTCTTCAGTTCGCATACTTTCAAAAAGGTGTCGAGATATTTGATGTCCATGGAGGCTCCTCAACTGGTGACCTGTTACCATGATTATAGCTGAAGTGGCTGAGTCTGTTTGAAACGAAGGGGGCAAGTGAGCGAATGACCGCTGACAGACTGAAAGTGCGGCTGGCCATTCAAGGCATGACGTGCACCGCATGTGAAAGGCACGTCGAAAAAGCCTTGCAAGGTGTAGGCGCTTATCCCCTCTCCGTCGATTTTCGCCGTGGAGAGGCAACCTTTGAAGTGGCTGAAATGGCTGTTATTGAGGAGGTCAAGCGAAGCATTACCGCCAGTGGATATACCCCCGGCAACGCGGAGATGCTGCCTGTTTCGCACGGAGGTTCTCACGCCGATGGGAAGAGCCATGACTACGACCTGGCAATCATCGGGTCGGGGGGAGCGGCCTTCTCGGCGGCCATTCAGGCTGTGTCTCACGGTGCGCGAATCGTGATGATCGAACGGGGCGCCATTGGCGGAACCTGTGTCAACGTCGGGTGTGTACCGTCGAAAACGATGCTGCGGGCAGGGGAGATCCATGATTTAGCAAGGCAGAATCCCTTTGCTGGGTTGCGGACGTCCGCTGAACCTGTCGATATGAAGGCGCTTGTCGATCAGAAGAAGGAACTCGTTGCCACTCTAAGGCAACAGAAATATGTCGACCTGATTGATGACTACGGCTTTGCTCTCATTCGTGGAGAAGCCAGGTTCATCGACGAAGAGACTGTTGAAGTCGGTGGGCGCCGCGTGACAGCCAGACGCTTTCTGATTGCGACTGGCGCAACGCCCGTGATCCCGGACATTCCTGGACTCAGGGATGTTGATTATTTGACCAGCGCAGCGACATTGGAACTTCAGGAGTTGCCCAAGCGACTCGCCGTTATTGGTTCCGGCTATGTCGCCATGGAGTTGGGGCAGATGTTTCATCATCTCGGGGTGGAGGTCACTCTCATGCAGCGCAGCGCCCGAGTGCTCCCGTCTTACGACCCCGAGATATCTGAAGCCGTCTTGCAAGCGTTCACTCAGCAGGGAATTCGGATTGTCACCGGGGCCCGATTCATTCGCGTTCTGCAGGACGTCAATGGTAAGCGCATCCACATGACGGTGAACGATCAGGAGCACATTGTTGCGGCCGACCAGATTCTCGTGGCGGCAGGGCGACGGCCCAACACGGAGACGCTGAACCTGCCAGCGGCGAGGGTGACAACAGGCGACCGGGGAGAGATCGTGGTGGATTCGTATCTGCGTACCAGCAATCCGCGCATCTATGCCGCCGGCGACGTCACGTTCGGGCCGCAATTTGTGTATGTGGCGGCGTATGAGGGACGGATTGCGGCAGAGAATGCGGTTGGCGGAGCCAATCAGGCGGTCGATCTCACCGCGGTGCCGGGTGTGACGTTTACAAAACCAGCCGTCGCGACCGTTGGATTGACGGAAGAGCAGGCCAGAGCGCAGGGATATGACGCGATCGCGTCGGTGCTGCCGCTGGACGCGGTTCCACGGGCGCTCGTCAATCATGAGACTGCGGGGGTATGCAAGCTCGTCGCCGACGCGCGAACCCGCAAGCTGCTTGGCGCGCATATGGTGGCAGAAAATGCGGGAGAGGTCATTTACGCGGCGACGCTGGCGGTGAAATTTGGTCTGACGATCGAGGATTTGCGTGAAACCATGGCGCCCTATCTGACGATGGCGGAAGGGCTGAAACTGGCGGCGCTCACGTTTGACAAGGATGTTTCGAGGCTTTCCTGTTGCGCGGGTTGACATTCCTCTCTCCGATCTACTAGACCGGTCTGCTGATTCGGTCTTGCTCTGCTCTCGCGCCTTCATGCGGAACGTTCAACTTTTGGACGTGGTCAGTGCTATGATGGTGGTTATGAACGCCACAACAGGCGAGGGCGTCAAGGGGGGACTATCTCGGACGGTGGATCAATGGAGAAGGAGGTAGACCAACATGTCCCTGACGCCGATTGAGTTGCTGCGGTTTTTCCTCGAATTCATCGTACTTTTGGGGATCGCTCGCATTCTTGGCGAACTTGCGCGCCGATTGAATCAGCCGCAAGTCATCGGCGAACTCTTTGCCGGCATCATTATCGGGCCATCGCTGTTCGGCTACGTCTTTCCCCAGGCATTTCGCGCGTTGTTTCCGCCGCAGGGACCGCAAGGCCTTCTCTTGCAGCTGATCGCTCAAATCGGCGTTATCTTCCTGCTGCTTCTGAGCGGCCTGGAGACGGACATCGACATCGTTCGCCGCAAGGCGAAGCCGGCGTTATGGGTCGCCGCTGGCGGCATTCTCGTTCCGTTCACGGCGGGGTATGGGCTGGCGAACCTGCTGCCCGGTGCGCTTGTAGCCCATCCAGATGCGCGGCCGGCGTTTACATTGTTTGTGGCGACGGCGATGTCCATATCCGCCATACCGGTCATTGTGAAAATCTTGTTAGACATGAATCTGATGCGCCGGGACATTGGTCAACTCACTCTGGCTTCAGGCATCATCAACGATACCGTGGGCTGGTTTCTCCTGGCCATGGTTTCGGGAATCGCCGCCTCCCAGCATGTGCCGATACACTCTCTGTTGATATCCATTTTTGGCACCATTGCTTTTGCAGCCTTCTGTTTCACCCTGGGCTATCGTGGAATTCGAACGTTGGTGGCCTGGATCGACGACTATTTTGGCGGCGAAAGTCCCGTGTTGACGACGGTCGTTCTGCTCGGTCTCGCGGGAGCCGCAGTCACGCAGGCGCTGCACGTTGAAGCCTTTCTTGGGTCTTTTCTGGTGGGCGTGCAGATGGCGCGCGTTCCGCGGATCACGGCGGTGGTTCGTTCGAAACTGGAAGGGATGACCCTCGCGATTTTTGCCCCCGTGTTCTTTGCTTCCGCCGGACTGAAGGTGAATATCACGCAAATCCTGACACCTCGATTACTGCTGGCCCTGTTCGCGGTCATCGTAGTGGCTTCTCTCGCAAAATTCGCCGGAACCTACGCTGGAGCCCGTTTGGCAGGCGTGAAGCACTGGATGGCCATAAGTCTCGGTTCAGGGATGAACGCGCGTGGGGCTGTGGAGATCATCGTGGCGACCATAGGTCTTCAGATGAGCATCCTGACGACATCAATGTACTCCATCATCGTGATCATGGCTGTGGTGACATCCATTCTGGCGCCGCCGGCCCTGCGCTTTGCGCTTCGCCGCACGGCGCCCGATCCTGACGAGACGGATCGTCTGCGGCGACAGTCTTTTGAGGAGAGGAGTTTTTTGTACGGACTGCGGCGCATGCTTGTACCGGTGCGCGATGGACGCAACGCCCTGTTGGCTGCGGGCATCATACAGCGCCTCTCAGGCGAACGGTCCATCGAGGCAACTGTGCTGCAAGTCCAACGGGCGGGCGAACGGCGCGCGACAGAGTCCGACGGCGGAGAGAACGATCAACATGCCGATGTCGGAGGCGTTTTGGGGCAGCGTTTCGGTCGGCAGGCCGCAGGTGACGGAGCCGTCAATATTGAATGGAGAGAGCGACGGGTCGAAGCGAAACCCGATATCGCCACATCCATTCTGGCTGAGTGCGAACGCGGTTACGATCTGGTGGTCCTGGGGGCGGCCAGAGGGAAAATAGGTTTGGGGCCGTTTGGCGACATTGCCGATGAAGTGATCCTGAACTCCCCCTGCAATGTGTTTGTGCTGTACGCTCCCCAGTGGACCGATGGGATCGTACGTCTGGAACGCATTTTGATTCCGACGACGGGAACTTCCGCGGATCTGCGCGCAGCCGAATTTGCCATGTCACTCGCAAAAGGCGCGCATGCGGAAGTTACAGCACTCTATGTGATTGAAGCACAGCCGCTCTCCGCGACTTTCAGCAGTGAGGCGCTGGATGTACGCGCCATGCAGTCGGAAGAAAATATTGGCTGGCATTCGATCGCCGAAATATTGCGGTTGGGCGAGGCGTTCGCAGTTCCTGTTGACGGTGCGGTCAAGATTCGCACGGGGAACAGTGTGGGGAGCGATATTGTGCAACAGGCGCACGAGAGTCGTCAGGATCTCATCTTGCTGAGCGCGGAGCGGCGGCCTGCAGGCGGGGAACTCTACTGCGGAAGAACCGTGGAACGCATTCTGCGATCCTCCAGGTGCCCCGTGGGCGTTCTGTTCACGGAGGCGTGAGACGTTCCCCGGAGATCGTCGCACGCCGCATGACTGCGATCATTCACCGGGGCGCCTCATGTGAAAAGCCGCAGATGAATAGGTTCCCGTTTCAGTCAGTGCTTATTTGAGACACGGTGTGGAATACAGGCGCTTTGAGGATGGGCCAGCGGTTTCCGGCGGGCCACCAAAAGACCGAATCGCCCGAGGGAAGATTGCGATGGAAGAGACGATAGCCGGGAAGTGCATGAAGCAGGGGCCAGGGGCCTTTGGTGTCCTGTTCATTTATGATGGCGCGGATGAGCGCAGCATCAAGGGAACGCTCAGATGCGGGAACGTGTGCGAGGAGTGCGGGAGAAACCCAGCCTGCATAGCGGCTGACAAACGACTGAATGGCGACTGATGCGAAAACGGGTCCTACGGAGCGAAGGTATAGATCGGCATATATCGCTTCCAGATCCGACTGCGTCAGGACAGCATAGGTATACGTCACCCGATGCGGCAGGGTGACGGGCCACGGCGTCGTGCAGTACTCTTGCGCAAATGCATGCAGCATAGCAGACGCGGCGGCTGTCATGGACGCGGGAAGATGCATGTTGAGGGAGAAAGCGGGGGCAGGGTTTCGCCAGGTCAGGAGACCGGCCGCAAACCAGTTCTTTGAACGAACTGCCCGCGCATTCCCCCTCCTAGGCGCGAAGCGCCAGGAGGGGGTCAAGCGGGCTATCTTTTGGTACTTGTCTTTGTTCCGGACCCGTTCAGTCCTTGGAACGGTGCGTAGCGTTTCACCGTCTCCAAGCTGGCATGCCCGACACTGCCGACGTAGTAGGCCGGATGCCAAAAGAACGGCTTCCAGTAGAATCGTCGCAGATGATCGGAATACTTGGCGCGAATGCGCCGGGAACTGGCCGTCTTCAGATGGAGACGAAGCGTAACCACCGCATGCGATGAGGAATGGAAATCTTGTCTACTCATGGTGGGAAGTGTATCATAGAATCATGATGAACGGTTACCAATTTCGCCTCTACCCGACAAAGGATCAGGAACAAACCCTCTTGCGTTGGATCGGTTGCCAACGCCTGATCTATAACGCCAAAGTGTCCGAAGACCGCTATTTTCGTTCCTTCAAGCGGCAGTTCCTTGCCGTCGTCGGAGAACCGATCCCGATCGATCAGGGATACAGCCACTTCAAAACCGAATTGACTCCTTTTCTAAACGAAGTTCCTTCACAGGTCTTGCGAAACGGCGCGGTGCTGTGGAAACAAGCCTACAGTCGCCATTTTCAGGGGCTCGGCGGACGCCCGAAATTCCACAAGAGAAGTGGTGAGCAATCGGTTTGGCTCACGTCGGAACTGTTTTCCTTCAAACCACAGGTGGATCGGGAAACGGGCGATATCCTGCGGTACAACCTGCAGGTGGGCACGCGCAAATTTCCCGTCGGCGAGATTGACTATGTCAGCCATCGACAACACGAACTTCCCGCCTCCATCCATATCTCGGTTCGCGCCGGGAAGTGGTTTTTGTCCTTTAGCGCCCAAGACGACACGGTGACGGTCCCCGACAGCGACAGAGACAGGGCTGCTCTCATCGAAGCGGTCGCGCAAGAATTGCGTCAACTCCCAGCGGATGCGTTGGCTGCCCACACTTGCGGAGCGGACCGGGGCGTGGCCAAGCCCCTCATGACCTCGAATGGCCATGTGTACGATCTGTCGCCTGTTCAGAAGGAGCGGATCGAAGAGAGCCGCGAGCAAAAGAAGAAATGGCAGCGGCGTGCGGCCCGACGAAAGAAAGGATCGAAGAACCAGAAGAAAGCCTACCGGAAAGCGGCCCGCTATCAGCAGTACGAGGCGAACGTGCGCAGGGAGTACGCTCACCAGACCAGCCGTGCGCTGGTGACGGATGAGCGGTACTCGCTGTATGTGTTCGAAGACCTCAAGATCCAAAACATGACCCGCCGCCCGAAGGCAAAGCAAGACGAGAAAGGGAGATGGATTCCAAATGGAGCGGCAGCCAAAGCCGGGCTAAACCGGGTTATTCTGTCCTCGGCATGGGGGCAGGTCGTGCAGTACACCGAATACAAGGCGCTGCGCGCCGGAAAGCTCGTGGTCAAAGTACCGTTTGCGTACAGTTCACAGGAGTGCGCCGCCTGCGGTTACACTCACAAGGAC
>JAJZEE010000097.1 GCA_021805735.1 Bacillota bacterium | reverse complement strand
ATGGAAGGGGCCCCGCCCACGGAAACAATGGGTGGGGCCCCGCACTGTCCGTTTAGTTGCCGCTCAATTGACTGTCCGCCTGCTTCACTGCATTTTGCATCGTGCTGGCGACTGGTTGACGAAGGTCGAAGACGCCCTGCAACGCATTTTGTACATACTGCAGGATACTCAGATACTGCGGCGACGCCGGCGCCGCATGTTGATATTTCAACTCCGTGAGCGCTGTGGCAAACTGCGGGTGAGACTTCAGATACGCCTTATACGATGGAATGTTCAGCACGCTCTTTTGCACCGGCACATAGCCCGTCATTTCCGACCACTGAATGGTCTGCGCCGCGGCCGTCCACCACTGGATAAATGTCCACGCCGCCGCCTGTTGGGCAGCTGGCGTGCCGGCAAGAATCACCGCATCCCCGCCCCCTGGAGGCACCGCGCGCAGCGCATTGGCCGGGAACATGGCGGTGCCCCACTGGAAGCTGTTGCCGACCCCTTTGGCCACCTCGCCCGAATCGCCGATGGAATCGATGTCCATGGCCACCTGCCCGTGAATGAACGCCTGGGTCGTTTCTGTCCAGTACTGAGGTCCTGTCTGCACTTCGGCATAGCCCTGTTTGAGCAGCGTTTGCTCCATGCTGATCACGCGCGTGGCGGCCGGAGTCGCAAACTGGGCCGAAGTAAGATTCTTGGACAAAATGTGGCCCCCGCCGGACCACACCGACGCCTCCCATGGCCACCAGTCAACGAGAGGTTCAAACCCATACACTTTACTATGGCCCGATCCGTGTGTGAGTTTCTTCGCGTCCACCATCACCTGCGCCCAAGTGGCCGGAGGTGTCGCAATGTGCGCCTTGGCGAACATTGTCTTATTGTAGAACAGCACCGGTACGCTGCGGTTGAAGGGAACCCCGTAGTACACGCCCTTATACTGTGTGCTCACCAGCATCCCCGTCAGGAAATCCCCCGGCTTGTCCGACTTGCTCGCCATCATCAGATGCGTCAACGGCAGCAGTCGACCCGCCGCTGCAAACACGGGCATCGAGTGGACTTCCATCTGCGCCACATCCGGCGCGTCGCCGGCGCGAATCGCCGCCAGCAATTTCTGTTGCTCCGGACCGCCCCCGGAATAACTCCCCTGGTATGTCGCCGTGACGTGAATGCCAGGATGAGCGGCGTTGAACCGCGACACCATCAGTTGCACGTCGTTCCCCAGTTGCCCGCCCAGTCCATACCAGAAAGACACTTGCACCGGCGCCTTGGAAGACTTTTGCATAGCGGCTGCGCTGGGCAACTGAACGGCGCCATCCACGGCCATCAATGTTGTCAGCGCCAGCACCACAGCGCCAAATTTCGTTACTCTCTTTGCAAACATTCCGTATGACCTCCCCAAATTCTCATCGCGCCAATGTAAACCAGCCATCCCGACCCTAGCCTTTCACCGCCGAACTGGCGATTCCTTTGACGATGAACCGCTGTCCAAAGATAAAGATCAAAACCACGGGAATGATCGTAAATATGTCTGCCGCCATCATGAGATTCCATTGCAGGTTGCTGCCGCCTTCCTGGCTGAGAAAGTACGACAGGGCGACCGGCAGGACGCGGACATCGGTCGAATTCGTCGCGACCAGCGGCCAGAACAGGCTGTTGTAATGCCACACAAAATTGAGCAGCGCCAAGGTGATCAGCGCCGGTTTTGCGTTGGGCGCTACCATGGACCACAAGATGCGAAACTCCGAGGCGCCGTCTATCCTGGCGGCGGCGATCACCTCCTTGGGAATGGATACAAATCCTTGCCGCAACAGAAAAATGCCAAACGCGCTGCCGACAAACGGAACAATCAGACCCTGATAGGTGTTGATAAAATGCACCTGGCTGAGCATCAGGTAGATGGGGATGAACGTCGCCTGCAAGGGCACCATCATGGCCATCAGAATGATGAAGAAAAACGCTTTGCTCCCTGGAAAAGGGATGAAAACAAACGCATAGGCCGCCAGACACGATGTAATCAACTGAATGAAAACAATGGCGAAGTTTGTGAATAGGCTGTTGAAAAAGTACAGACCAAACGGCTGGGACTTCCACGCGCGCACAAAATTGTTCCAGTGAAAAACCGTGGGAAACAGGTGCAAGGTGGAACTGAAGATGGCCGACATGGGCGATATGGCGCTGACAACCACCCAATAAATCGGCAACAAAACCCCGAGAGACACGATCATCAGCACCACGTGAGCAGCCAGGCGAGTGAGACGTCGCTTTGCGGCCATTATTCTTCCACCACCCATCTGCGCCCGAGTCGAACCTGAAGCAACGTGAGTATCACCAGCAGAATCAGCAGCACCATCGACGCGGCCGCCGCTGTCCCAATGTTGTACATTTGAAATCCCTCATTGAAGATATAGTAGACAAGGGTTGTCGTCGACCCGTCCGGACCGCCCCCGGTCATCACATACACCTGATCAAACGTCTGAAACGCCTGGATGGTACAGATGATCAGCGCAAAAAACAGACTGGGCGACAGAGCCGGAAGCGTGATGTGCCAGAACGTCTGGCGATCGTTCGCGCCGTCAATCGCTGCGGCCTCCTTGAGCGCCGCGGACACGTTTTGCAATCCCCCGAGAAAAATCAACATATAGTACCCGAGGTACTGCCATACGGTCATGATCAACACAGCAAGCAAAGCGAAGCCATTCGTACCCAACCAGTCCGGTCCGTTGATGTGCGCCCACGCGAGCACCTGGTTGATGAGCCCAAAGTTCTGGTTGTACAGCAGCGTCCACACAAGCCCTGAGGCGACAAGCGGAAGCACGTACGGTCCGAACATCACAGTCCGGTAGATCCGGGTGCCGTGCAATCCCATGTCGAGCAGCACAGCCAGAAACAGACCCAGGGGCAGCAAAATGACAATCAGTCCGACTCCAAGAATCAGGGTGTTGGACAGCGCCTGTTGGAAACTCTGCGATGCAAAGAGATGAACGTAGTTTCCCAACCCCACGAACTGCGCATTGACGTCGATCAGGTTCCACCGCAGCAGACTCAAAAATACCACGTAGCCCGCAGGAATGAACACAAACAGCGTCAACGCCGCCACCCCTGGCAGTATGAACAGCCAACCGGCCAATGCGTTGTGCAACAGCAACCGGTTCTTGATGATCGATCAGTCCCTTCAACGCCGCCTGCTTCGTCTAGACTGGCTCCCGAAAAAGTGCTCACATGTTCAATTCAACACGAGTTCGAGGAATCCTTTCTACGTCACCTTACACTGTCATTTATAGTCGATCCGGGCGGAGGGTTCCAGACAGACTATGTTGGCCGTTTGTAAATTCCACGTAAAGATCACTGCAACGCCATGCACAAAGAATCATGGAGGTCCTTCAGTGATTGCGTCGATCAGCCCACTGTCGGACAGAATTTCACAGGGTATCCGAATACCCTCTTTATATGCGATACTGTTGGTGCTCCGCCGCGCAGTCTGCAAGTCTGATCTCACTGGGAGTGCCCTGCTTCATGAAACGCCTGCCAAGTCCGGTCTTGCCCTCTATCCGCTCTTATCCACGAGAGTCATACGTGTTTATTCTGGCCAGTCTCGTAAACTCCACCGGGAGCGCTTTAATGTGGCCGCTCACAACAATCTACGTCCACAACATATTGCACCGATCCTATGGCGAGGCTGGCCTGGTTCTGCTGTTTCAGTCATCTGCGGGCATTCTGGGTCAACTGGCTGGGGGAGCGCTGTTCCATCGATTGGGGGCCAAACGTCTGATCGTCGGCTCATTGTTGCTCACAGGCCTGGCCCTGTTATGCCTGATTGTCGCCAAGTCGTGGATTCCCTACATATGCGCCATGACTGTCGTCGGTTTTCTTATGTCGGTCACGATGCCCGCTGTCAACGCGTTCATTGGCTTTCGTTGGCGTGAGCAGCAGGTGCGTCTGTTTAATGTCGTCTATGTAGCCAACAACATCGGGGTCGCACTTGGAACGTCTCTGGCGGGGTTATTGGCAGCGATTTCTTTCAATCTCACATTTGCCCTTAACGGCCTGTCCACGATTCTGTTTGGCGGTTTTTTCTATGTGTTTCTCAGTCGCACGGATATTGGCGACGCAGACGCCCTGCAGGTGAGTCTGTCTCCGCATAGTGAGGAACTCAGCACCAGGAAGCTGCTGACGCAGTATCATCTCTACCTGTTTGTAGCGCTCGGATTAATGATGATCTGGTTTTCCACGTCTGCCTGGACTTCGAGTGTGGCGCCCTATCTGAACCAGAAAGGCATGAGTCTGACCAGCTACAGTTTTCTTTGGACGATCAACGGCCTGATCATCCTTGTCGGCCAGCCAGTCACGACAGTGTTAAACCGCTTCATCACCAAAAGCCTGAACGCGAGACTGATTGCAAGCGGCCTGCTGTATGCGGCGTGTTTTACCTACATGTTTGCCTTTCACGGTTCTTACGTGTATTTCATGATCGGCATGGTGCTGGGCACATTTGGCGAAATGCTGATCAATCCCACCGTTCCGGCGCTGATCACGCGCACCACGGGCAGTTCCGCGCCATTCTACCTGGGGGTCGTCGGAGGTTTTGGAAGCCTTGGCCGTCTGGTGGGCCCTGTTTTATTTGGCAATATATTTGATGTATGGGGTCTAACACCTATCCTGGCAATTACATCTATAACAACCGTGCTGGCGACTGTTCTGTTCATGATCAACGGCGCGCAGCAGATCCGCCATAAACGGGCAGTGAACACCGTCGTAGCGGGTGCGTCCACGATCGACGGTGTTTAAGATCGTTTTCCGGACACTTAAGGAGATATCCCCGCTACCCCGAAAATAATGATGGCCCCTGCTGGTCGGAGTCATATATTGTGCCCCTGCTCAGACACCGCTGTCGCTAAACTCGCGACGGGCACAATATACGACTCCTCCCGGAGCGGGCTTCGCACCAGTGAAAAACTCGCGGCGCCTTTTCATCCTGCTGATGGTGGCGCGAAGCGCCATGAATGTCTATCCCCGCTTTTCCGTTGCGCTCTGTTTCTCCCCCGGCAGAATATTGGGCAATTGCCCTCATACATTGTAAAGAACTCTTCGTGAATATCTACCGCGTATCCGAAGACTTGGCCCAGCACAGTCCTGCAATAATCATGTCGCAATTTTCAAGACTAAGCCAGGGGGCAAGAGCGTTGCACGATCATCTCCGTGAACGCGCCATTCTGATTGGCGAATACATAGTGTCATCGGGCGCTACGATACGAGAAACAGGTCGCCATTTTGGCGTGTCGAAGAACACGGTTTTTCGCGACGTCAAAGAGCGCCTGCCCGACATCGACTTCCAACTGGCCGGGCAGGCGCAGGCTATTCTGGTAGAGCACAAGGCTGTACGGCACATTAGAGGCGGTGAAGCGACCAAAAAACGATACGAACGGGAGTTTCGCGCGCGCGACCCAGTGCAAAACGCGCAGTAATCGCTCACACGGCGGCGTCAGCCCACCATTCGCACAACGAAACCAGAGTCGCCACACCAAACCCGGTCGCGCCCACCCCCGATGCGCTCGGTTTCTCCACGTAGGCCAGTCCCGCGATGTCAATGTGCGCATGCGGCGTCTCTCTCGCAAAATGACAGACGAAGAGTCCGGCAGTAATTGTTCCGGCAGGTCGTCCGGCACTGTTTTTCAGATCAGCGACCGCACTTCTGTTCATGTCCATAAAGTCGTCATCGTCCGGCAACAGCCACAGGCCCTCGCCGACGCGCCCTCCCGCCTCTTTGACCGCTGCGGCAAACTCATTGTGATGCGACACCACGCTGGCTTTGACTCCGCCGAGCACAACCGTGTTCGCCCCGGTCAGGGTGGCGACATCGACGATCCGGGATGCGCCGCGCTCTCTCGCGAGCGTAAGCGCATCCCCAAGCACCAGGCGTCCTTCCGCATCGGTCGAAACAATCTCCACCGTCGTTCCATCAAGCATCGTGATCACGTCGCCCGGTCGAAAAGCTTCGCCATCCGGCAGGTTTTCTGCCAGCGGCAATACGGCCATCACGTTGGCCGCGATTCCCAGTTCAGCGACCGTGCGCAAGGCGGCGGCAACAGCGGCCGACCCACCCATGTCGGCCTTCATGTTGCCCATTCCCTGGGCCGGCTTTATGGACAGCCCGCCACTGTCAAACGTGATCCCCTTTCCGACCAAGGCAAGAAACGGCGCATCGCCGGCGCCCTGGTAACGTCCGATCAATACGCAGGGCGGATGAATGCTGCCGTTGCCGACGGCGAGCATGCCGCCCGCCTCCATCGCCCTGAGTTGCTCCAGGTCGATCTGCTCCCACTTTATTGTCGCGGGCGCCCCTTCGCGAA
This sequence comes from Bacillota bacterium, assembly GCA_021805735.1. Classification (GTDB taxonomy): domain Bacteria; phylum Bacillota; class Bacilli; order Alicyclobacillales; family SLC66; genus JAKADD01. Next base: position 8,643 of record JAJZEE010000097.1, on the reverse strand, counting down.
ACTGGGCGGCCAGGGCCAGCGGAGGCTTCAAGTTGGACGGTCGGTTCACCCAATCGCGCGCGAGTGAACGCCCACGCCCGATCTCCTGCCAAAGCGACATCCGACCCGCAACTTGATCGCCGGCCACGACGACGACCCGCGTGGACTTTTCCGCCTGGGCGCCGCTCTTTAGGGTGTATCGATACAGTCCCGCTTCCAGCCCGAGAACTGCGTCCGCCGCTTCATCCGCGCTTAGCCCGTGCAGCCATAGGCCCACGCCGTCAACTCCATTGCGCCCAGCGAGACGGGCCGCATCGGCCCACGCTTTCTGCGCTTTCCCCCGGGATGCGCCAGAGCGGACCCCGATGAGTTGAACGCCATCGCTCAGCCGAACCACCACTGGCGTCTCGGAGTCTGGCATATCAAATGCAGGCTCGTTCCATGCCATGAGCAGGCCCGGCGCATGCCGCACGTCTGTGATCCACACCGCAGCGTCAGCCCGCGCTCCACTCCCTGTTTCCCACGCAATGTTGCTAGGCAACAAACATCCCTCCGTCTTATGCGCAAACGCATGTAGTCTCACTCATATTCTGAGGAGATCCATCCCTTAGCTGATCCAGTCGCATTCGCGCATGAGACGATCTCACTCGTACTTGATGCGCGGATCCACGACCCCGTACAAAAGATCCGCCAAAAGGTTCCCCAGTATCGTGAGCACTCCGACGAGTGTCACGATTCCGAGCAGCACTGGGTAGTCGCGATTTTGCGCGGCATTCCAGAACAAAAGCCCCATCCCGGGGTAATTGAAAATCATTTCCACAATCAACGCCCCGCTAAAAAGCGCGGGCAGCGACATGCCCGCCAGCGTGATCAACGGCAAGAGCGAATTTTTGAGCGCATGGCGAATAAGCACCCACCACTCGGACAAGCCTTTTGCACGCGCCGTCCGGATATAGTCCTGCACAAGCGTTTCAGTCATGGATGACCGAACGTAGCGACTCCATCCCGGAATCGTGCCCAGAATCAACACCGCGGACGGCAGCACCATGTGGCGAATGTAACTGATCGCCGGCGGATGCAACTCGAGTGGATTGGCTATTCCTCCAGTTGGAAGCCAGTTCAACCAAACCGCGAACACCGACACCATGACCATCCCCAGCCAGAAGGTGGGCATCGCGTACAGAAAATACACCACGGCCGTCACGACATGATCTCCGGCCAGCCCGCGTCGCACCGCCTGAAACACACCGAGTGCGATCGACAGGAGATGCGAGATCGTAATGGCAGTCACGACAAGAAGGAGCGTGCGCGGAAGATTCAGCGCGATGAGACTGATCACAGTCTGGTGATACGAGTACGCGTATCCCAGATTGCCGTGCAAGAGGTTCCATATCCACAGCCCATATTGCACGTACAGGGGCTTGTCCAACCCCAGGGACCGATTGATCTGCGCGATTAACTGCGGCGTCGCGCGGTCGCCCAACATGACGACAGCGGGTCCTCCCGGCACTATGTGCATCAGCAAGAAACTGATGACGGTGATCCCGATCAAGGTCGGCACGGCCTGCAGCACGCGGTTCAGCACATAACGCAACACCGATTTACGCCTCCTAGCGCGGAACGGAAAGACGCGCATCAAACGCGGTGCGCAAGGCGTCCCCGACAAAGTTTATACCCAAGACTGTAAGCAGAACGGCCACTCCGGGAGGATATATAAGCCACCACGAGTTCTGCGAAAGGTACGGCATTGCGTCGGAGAGCATCGCCCCCCAATTCGGCGCGGGTGGGGGGAGCCCCATACCAAGAAAACTCAACCCCGCGATAGCCAGCACCGCATCGCCCACCATGAAGGTTGTCGCCACAACGATCGTGCCCAGCGCATTGGGCAGCAAATGCTTGAAAAGAATCTGCCTGTTCGTCGCGCCGATCGTTCGGGCCGCCTCCGCGTAGACGGTATTTTTCAGGGCCAGGATCTCACCGCGCACCAAACGGCTGACACCGTGCCACGAGATAAACGCAATGAGCAACACCAGAAGTCCGGCGCTAGGGCGTACGACAGAGTCGAGAAACACGAGCAGGAACAGACCAGGGATCGCGCGCAACACGTCAACAACCCGCATCATCGTCGCATCCACCCACCCGCCGACGAACCCTGAGACAGCCCCGTACACCACTCCGATCACCATCGAAGCGAGCGCCGCCGAGAAACCGACCTCAAGCGATGTCTGCCCACCCACCATCAAACGCACCAGCATATTGCGGCCCAGGTTGTTCGTTCCAAGCGGAAACGCAGCGCTCGGAGCCTGCAACAGCGCCGTCAAATGCATGGCGTCCGGACTGTGTCGATACACTAGCGGACCGCCAAAGCAAAAGACGAGCAGGAACAGCAATACGATGATCCCCGCTCTACCGAGCGGCTGCCGCCAAAAGGCGGCCAGTGTTCCCTGCCGGGATCTCTGGCTCGCCTGAACTCTCGTTGAAGAGGTGTGCGCGGGCGACTCAGGCACTTCAATCGGCATTGACACGCGCACTCTTCCTTTCTGGAAAAGGTTAGGTACTCAAGAAATCCGCGAACCATGTCAGGATATGGCTTAACCGCTGTACACGATGCGTTGGCCTACCCGTGCGCGGCAGGTTGTGGTTTTCCCCGGGAAACCGGAGAAATCGCACAGGTTTTCGTTGCAGGCGCAATGCGACAAACAACTGTTCCCCCTGCTCGATGGACACGCGCAAATCGTTTTCGCTGTGAATGATGAGAAGCGGCGTGTCGATGGCTTGCGCGTATGAGATTGGGGAGCGCTCCATGTAGAACTCCGGGTTTTCCTGAGCGGTGAATCCATAGACGAGACGGTGATTGCTGCCTGCAAGGTCGCTGCTGCCGCTCATCGAGTACAGATTATTGGGCGCCGCCTCCGAGCAGGCCACGGCAAACCGCTTCGTGTGCCCGACGATCCAACTGGTCATATAGCCCCCATAACTGCCGCCCGTGACCGCCAGACGCGTCTCGTCGACAAACGGGAACTGCGCGATGGCGCCGTCCGCGCACGCCATCACATCCTGGTAATCCAAAATTCCGCGGTGGCGCCCCAAGGAACGGGCCCACGCTTCGTCGTAGCCGGAACTGCCGCGCGGATTGCAGAAAAACAGAGCATAACCGCGCGCGCAGTAGAGTTGGAGTTCGTGGTTGAAATTGTAGCCAAACTGGGCGTATGGACCTCCGTGGATCTTGAGAACTCCCGGAACTTTGCCCTCAGGATCGAGTCCCGGCGGCCGCATGATCCAACACGGCACGGAAGTTCCGTCGGCGCTCTCTCCCCAGTACGCCTCCATGTCGCTCAGTTGCACCGTGTCCATCCAGGCATTGTGAAATTCTGTGAGACAAACATCGTCGCTGCGCCCTTCCAGATCATGCAGATAAAGCTCTGGCGGTCTTTGCGACGACGACGCGGCAATGACTGCGGACCCTTCGCCCGCGAGACATGCATACGAGTGAATTTGGCGGGGCAGGGTGCGATCTCCCTGCACCCGTTCCCCAGTGACCGTGTCTACCGCCAAAAGCGCTATGCGCCCCTCATCTTCATAGAGTGCGTAGATGCGATCTCCATGCGGCGACCAAGTCAGTCCGTCCACATCGGTAACCGTGCGATCAAAATCCGCGCCAAGGGGGCGCTGTCTCCCTCCAGTGGACGGTGTCACCCACACTTTGCGATGGCTCGGCATACTGGTGCGTCGATCCGCTCCGATGTAGGCAACAACCTGATCATCCGGTGAAAAACAGGGGGACTCGGCGGCGCCCAAAGTTTCCGTGATCTGCGTCGTTTCCCCAGAGGCCAGCGACACGACGAAAATATCGGCGGCAAGATCAAATTCCCGCTCCGCGTGCCGCGCGGACGCAAACGCAATCCGCGCGCCATCGTGAGACCAGGCGGGATTCGTGTCGTCCCAGTCCGAGCCGCTCACAAGCAGAGGCTGCCCGCCCTCCAGATCAAGGACGTACACGTGGCGATTCTTGTCGAAGATGAAGCCACGCCCGTTAAATTTGTACCGCAAGGTCTCGATCACGCGGACAGGCTCTGTCTTTGCGCCGCGACCGTCGGGCGACCACTCCTCGACTGTCGCGGCCGTCAGTGCAAAACGCACACTATCCGGCGACCACTCATACTCGCTGACCCCGTGTTGATAGTTCGTAAGCTCGCGGGATTCTCCACCATCCGCGGACATCACGCAGAGTTGCGCGGGTCGACCCTGACTGCGGCGCAAAAATGCCAAATGTCGACCGTCCGGCGACCACCGGGGAGAAGATGAACGATCATCCTCCCGGGTCCACGGTCTGGTCGTTCCCGTTTCCCGGTCGTACACCCAGATGCGGGATTCGTAGTCATCCGCTTCGGCGACCGGACGAGCGGCGGTAAAGGCCACGCGACGCCCTGCGGGATCAACCGTCACATCCGTCAGGCTAAAGAGCCTGTACAGATCCTCGATCTCAATCGGTCTCCTGGTCACCATCGATCTCCTCCCTCGGCCGCCAACGGCAACAATATCAACCGATCCACCAGTACTGCGGCGACAGCGCGTTCGTAAACGGATTAGCGCTTCTCACCACGCCGTGCACGTTGTTCGCCACTTCTCCAAGCCCCATCGGAACAGGCATCCAGAGGTTGGGCAACTGCTTGGCCGTAAAGAGTTCGTACGCATTCAAGGCTTGCTGCGACTGTGCCGCCGTCGCGTGCGGCTCATGCGTAGCCGCGATCAACTTGTCCATCGTCGCGTTTTTGTAACCGTAGAAGTTATAGCCGCCAGTCGAACTGTACATGCCGCCGCCAGTCGGATAACTGCCGCCGTAACTCCAGCCCAGGCCTGTTTGAATGTCCCATTTCGTCGGCTGATGATGGTATTGGAGCATCGTCGCAAACGGAACCGGTGACAGTTTAACCTGAATGCCCTCACTGGCCCAGTCTTGCTGCAGAAGTTGCACCATGGCCTGGGTCGTAGTGTTGCCCGCTGGATATTGGACATTGAAGCTCAGGGATTGCCCTTGACTGTTGACCATCACCCCGTTCACTTCATGCCAGCCGTTCTTCTCAAGCAACTGCTTTCCTGCGGTTGGATTGAACGGATAAAGCGGAGTTTTGAGACTGGGCGCGAGAAACGTGGAAGGATGCAGCGGCACCGGCCCTGTTCCCGGAACGCCTAGCCCGTTGTACAGGTCTTTGATGATGCCATTCTGATCGACTCCCATTTCCAAAGCCTCACGCACAGGAAGCTGGCGCAGGATGGCGCCGACTGTCGGACTCTTGAAATTAAGAATCGAGCGGTCGATGGTGAAACTATAGCTCGTGAACAAGCGGTCGTTCGTCAACTGGCCCCGACTGCTGTACATATACGAGGGCAGATAGCCGACTTGCACGGTTCCTGTTTTCAGGGCGCTAACCTCAGCGGCGTCGGATGTCTCACCCATGAACACAAACTGGTTAATATTGGGTTTATGGCCGTCGTAGCGATAGTTCGGCACGAACGTCCAGGTTTGGTTTTGCACGGCCGAAACGAGTCGGAACGGACCGTCGATGACATTGAAAAATGAAGGGTTATTGCCGTTTGAAGCCAAATAGGCAAGTTCCTGGTCGACGTTTTGCGGATATTTGTTCCAGGCCTTTTCAGGCAGCGGCATAAAATCGGCCAGACCGTTGTACTCAAACCACATTTGGTTCACTGGCGCTTTTAGCACCACCTGAAACGCATGCGTATTCAGCACTGTAAAGGATTTGATGTCCGTCGGCACTCCGCCGGTGTCGGCGCCAGCGTACGGCCATGGGGCGGGCGCGTTCGGGGCGGATGCAGCCTGAATGAGTTTCCATGTGAAGAGGACGTCGGACGCGGTCACCGGACTGCCGTTCGACCAATGCCACTTCGGATTCAGCGTCACGGTGTACACAGTGCCCTGGGAATTCCAGCGCACCGAACTCGCGATGCTGCGCTTGTAGTTGATCTGGCCATTCGGATCGATGTGAAAGAGTCCTTTGTACATGAGCGATGCAGCCCATGCGTCGTAAAGGCTGTTATATGCGACGGGACGCAGCGGCATGTACCAGTTGATATCGACCAGCGGCGGAAGCGCGTCAACGATGGTGCCTCCGCGATGAACACTCGGCGCTGCAGCGGCGAAACTGGGTGCGGCGCCCTGACTTGCAAGGAGGGCGGCGGACGCGGCGATGATTGCCAATAATCTTCCAGTGCGACGCAGCGCCCGCACGGGTGCAGCAGCCGAATGTGCATCGTTACGGCGCTCGGCCACCAAGTGCTTGTCATTAAGATGAACCATGATGAGCCCCCTCGATAATGTTTTGGGCACGGTCGTCCTCACAATGCTTGTAAGGTTATATGACCTGTCCAATTCGAATTACAAATTCGAACATACCCAAACTATAAACAGCCAGAACTGTCTGTCAAGATATTTTTTTCGGAACACGAAGAAGTATATTTTTCCATTTGTCCTGAACTCCCGTTCCCTGGCGGTAGAGTTAGTGAAATACAGCACAAAAAAGATTGCTGTGCCACATTTTTTTGTTGCAAACCAAGCAAAATTGTATATATACTAAATGTGCGAAATTGAGTGACTAATAGCACCGCGTTGTAAACATATATCCCATCTTGTGGGAAGTGGTGAACAGTAACGCTTTGCCCGCTATAAGGGAACACTTATCTGTCTTGAAGGTGTAACCAGGAGACGCGATTTATGAATGAATTTGGGACGAACTATCTGGACTGCCTGTTCGATCACGCGATACGCACGGCAGACGTACTGGCGAACATGTTCGGACGGCATTGCGAGGTGGCCGTTCATGACTTCCGGAACCTTGACCATTCGCTCATCCACCTTGCCGGGTGCTTGACCAACCGAGAGATCGGGGCTCCAATTACAGATTTGGTGTTAAATGTTATTAATCAGTCTCCTGACCATTCCGTCGTCCATGACCTGGTTAACTACCGCACGACCACCAAGTCGGGTATTGAGATGAAGTCTTCGACGATCTTTCTGCGCGACAGTGACCATCGCATCGTTGGCGCAATGTGTATAAACGTGCAGATTAATGACTTGCGGTATATGCACACGATAATTGGCAATTTCCTGTCTTTCAACGATTCGCAAGAACACGAGGAGGAGTCGTTTCCCACCACAGTCCAGGAGATGGTGGAGGAAATGGTATTGCGAGCCACCGCAGAGATTGGTGTGTCGTCCACCGCAATGACCGTTGACGAAAAGTTGTCATGCGTCGCAGCGCTGGAGAAAAAAGGTGTATTCTTAATCAAAGGAGCCGTGGATTTCGTTGCGAGCACTCTGGGCATATCCAAATACACGTTATACAGCTATTTGCAACGCATCCGATCCGAAAGTGTCTTTCGTTCAACCTGATCAGGGTGACGGTCTATCGCTGCTTCTTTGCTTCGGAACTGGTGGGGGCGGGCGGCGAATAGGTCGCCATCTCGCGCTCCCCAAGACCCGGAGCCGCCTTTGTTGCGACATTCCTGGCGCGGTTTGGCATTACGGGTGTGTGAGGGGAGGATGAATGAATTCTGGGCTTAGCCTTAGTCTTTGTGAACCGAAAGTGCGGAAAAATGACAATCACGAAGGGGTGAACGGATATAAAAACAGCTGGCATCCTAGCAGGCCTGGGTCCCTTGGCTGGAGCGCATTTTTACAAACGGATTGTTGAACTGACTCCTGGATCGGACGATCAGGAGCACATTCCGGTTGTACTCATCTCGGAACCGTCCATTCCGAGTCGCATCCGTTATCTTGAAGGTGCGGGAGAGTCCCCGGTTCCGATGTTAGTGGAAGTGATACGGAAACTTGTTGCTGCGAAGGCGGATTTCATCGTTATTCCGTCGAGCACCACCAACATTTTTTTACCTGACCTCACGGCTGAAATCGATGTTCCTTTCATTTCACTGATCAAAGAAGTGACTGAAGGCATAGCGAAAACTCGCTGCAAAACCATAGGTATACTGGGCACAACACCTACGCAAACTTACGGGATATACGATAGGTCGTTTGCGCAGGCGGGGCTCAGAGCCGTCTATCCGGACGCTGCGTCGCAAAGCGAAATCATGGATATCATCTTCCGCGTTAAAGGCGGAACTACGGGCACACCCCTGGATCGCCCGCAGTTATCCCTGAGTGAACAGCTTTATGAGGTGGCCTGCAGACCATGGAGCCAGGAAATAGACGGACTCCTGCTGGCTTGCACGGAGATCCCCATCATTTTCCCAACGGAAACATGGTTTTCGAACAGGGGAGCGACGCCCACGTTATTTAGCTCTACCGATATACTGGCATCGTCCGTGATTACGGCCGCAAAGTCTCACGATGCGGCGCAGCCAGTTCCGCATGCCTGAAACAGTCCGTTGTGTGATCCATAACCATGCCTATGGCCTGCATATACGAATAGCATATCGTCGTGCCCACAAAGCGAAAACCCTGACGTTTCAATTCTTTGCTTATGGCATCGGACAAAGGCGTATTGACCGGCACCTCGCCCGCGCTGCGAAAGTGGTTTATGATTGGCTGACCATTTGCGAACGACCATAGGTATTGGGCGAATGTTCCATGTCTCGCCTGAAGTTCCAGGAAGGCCTTCGCATTGTCGACGCTGGCGAGAATTTTCA
>JAJZEE010000096.1 GCA_021805735.1 Bacillota bacterium | reverse complement strand
CCAGCTCTAGGGTGGACGGGTTAACGGACGCCATGAGGCGGCTGGAACAGGCCGAGACTGTAATCGCCACGGGATCGGGCATGGCCGCTATCGATGCGGCGCTGTTTGCTACAGGTCTGCGGATGGGGGATACCGTTCTTCTCAGTCGGGATCTGTATGGCGCGTCGCTCAATCTTGTCGGGAAAGTATGGGCGCAGTATGGGATTGAATTCGTCGTCGTCGATCTCACGGATCTGCAAACAGTGGAAACTACCCTTAAACAACTGCGCCCCAAGGCGATGCTGTTTGAGACGGTGTCCAATCCGCTGCTCAAGGTCGTGGATGCGCCTGCCCTCGTGAAGATGGCGCATGAAGTGTCCTGCCAGGTGATCGTCGACAGCACTTTTACCACGCCGCTCATGACGCGGCCGTTGACGTTTGGCGCTGATTTGGTGGTGCACAGCGCCACGAAGTATCTGGGCGGGCACGGTGACGCGATGGGTGGCATTGTGGCGGCGGGCAGCGCGAAATACCATGAAGCTCTTCATCAATACCTCAAATTGCGCGGCGGAGTTCTGGGGCCGTTTGAAGCGTGGTTGATTCACCGGGGCTTGCAAACGCTCGCGGTTCGTTTCGAGCGACAGTGTGCAAACGCATGGGAACTGGCGGCGCGTTTAGAGGAAACCGGCCGACTGCGCGCTGTCTATCACCCGTTTCTGGCGAGCCATCCCACAGTAGAAACGGCGAAACGGCTGTTGCCGGAAAATCTTGGCGGAGCGGTCGTAACACTTGAGCTTGACGGGGATCGCCGTGAAGCCTATCGATTCCTCAAAGCGCTGAAAGTGGTCAAACCAGCTACGACGGTTGGCGACGTTTATACATTGTGCCTGTACCCGCTGATCGCGTCGCACCGAAATCAGACGGAAGAAGAGCGCCTGAGTATGGGGATTACGGAGGGAACAGTACGACTGGCCGTCGGCCTGGAGCATCCGGACGACATTTACGCAGATATTGTCCAGGCAGTCGAAGCCGCCGTTCGGGTCTGAGAGAGCGACGGTGCGCCGAACAAATATATGACACAGCTATGTTATATTATATGTCTCGACCGCGAGACCCCACAGCTACATGTGATGAAACCTAACACACATATTGACTGTTGGCTTGCCTTTGGTGTATCTTGATTTCGATGTAAGGTTATCTAACGCATAGGGGTGATTTACGTGTCATCGACAGACGATTTTGAAACGTATGTCTTGTCTCGCGCGGATCTCCCGGAATGGCCATCCGTGTTGCGTCAATTTCGCAATCGTGTCGAGTCATCGGAAATCAAAATTGTCGATATTAGACGATACCACGATGAACTGATCATTACCTTTCGTAATTTGCAATCGCGACGGAATTGCAAATGAGCATCAGCGAGTTACGAAAGCCAGTCAGGAATGGATGCGTCGATATGACCGGAAAACCATTTCGTCTCCTTATACGTAATCTAAGATATAATACGGGCAACATCCACTGATCAGGGGCCCTCGGCAAATTGTCGGGGTCAGGCTTGACGCAAAGGGGAAAGCCACTTGTCCGATGAGGAACTGTACGCGCGCAGTAAGCTGGGCGAGGCGTACGCTTTGAGCCAGCTCTATGATCGGTATGGCAGTCGGGTTGCCGCCATAGCGCGGCGATTTGTCAGCGACCGACAGGGCGTCGAAGAGATTGTACAGGACGTGTTCATGCGCATTTGGACCACCAGTGCCTATAATCCTGACCGCGGACTCTTTTCGCACTGGATTTGCGTCGTGGCGCGCCGCATAGCGATTGACCATGCGCGCAAACGCGGTTCTCGAGTAGAAATGGTGGGATACGAACGCGATCAGGGTGCCGACGCGGCCGTTGGTCTGGAACTGGCCTTTGACGGCAGACTACTGCGCACAGATCTGATTCGGGCAATGTCGGATCTGCGACTGGAAGAACGAATTGTATTGAATCTTGCGTATTTTGAAGGCAAGACACTCAGTGAAATCGCCCAGGATCTGAATGTACCATTAGGTACTGTGAAGACACGACTTCACACGGGGCTTAAACATATGCGGCTTCGACTGGCGGATTGGCGACCGGAGGTGCAGGGGTGAACACCCAGGACAATTCTCTTTGTGCTTCTCTGGAATCCTATATGTTGGGCGAATTGGATGAGGCGGAGATGTTCTCGTTTGAGCGTCATATGAGTGGCTGTTCTGTGTGTCAGACAAATGTTGACCTGCTGTGGCCGGCCCACGATATCCTGGCGTATGAAGAACCCGGGGAGACGGATGAACAATGGGCTGCCGCCATGAAAGACAGAGTGCTGGCGACGGTGCTCGGAACGAAATCGATCCGAGCGGGGAACAGCGTTTGGGATCAGACGACGAGCGTGAATGGCCTGAGTATCGAGCAGCCCGATTTACCTAAATTCGTTGTGCGTCGAAGACGCACGCCATTGCGATTATCTATCTACACTGTCTCTGCGGCGATGTTGTTGATTGGGATCGCTGTGGGTTCGTTCGTCAGCGGCGGGTGGTGGCGAATGGGAAACGGAGCCGCACTGGGGGCGACTCAGGTTTTGACTGACGTGTCTATGAAACCGACCGTCTCAGCGCCTCTTGCGTATGGCACCGTTATGTTGCTTGGAACGGAGAAAGGCAAGGAGGTCATCGTCACAGTGCATGGATTGCAACCGTTGCCGAGCAGCGAGTGCTACAATGTCTGGTTTGTCGCTGGAGCGGACAAACGGGTTCTTGTTGGCATGATAACGGTCAACGGCAATGGCACAGGCGCCTTATCCGCCATGGTGCCCACTGATCTGGCATTTCATTCCGTCGGGATAACGCGCGAGCCCCATCTGAATGATGTCGTGCCGAAAGGTCCCAAGGTCCTGGGTGCTCTCCTGACCACTACCTGAGCGGGACGATCTATGGATGCCTTGTGGTTGGCGCTGAAAAGTGGTCCGTCGGGATCCGCTGGCGGAGTCTGACCGAATGACCGAATGACCGACCCAGTTGTGTATTCCCTCTTGGACGTATGGTGTATAGTGATTAGTGACTAGTCACGTCACTAGCGTAAGGTTACAGCGGTGGGGGAACGAAAGCATGCACCTGGAGAGTTACGAGGTATTTCGGGTTGTCGTCGAACACGGAAGCGCTACCAAGGCAGCACAGGTGCTGCACATGACACAGTCGACCGTGAGTCGCCACCTGCAGGCGCTTGAAGAGGAGTTTGGAGGACTGCTGTTTGATCGAAGCTCATCCGGGCTCACATTGACCGATCTTGGGCAGGCTTTATATCCGTACACCTGCGATTTGCTTAGCTGTCACGTGCGGGCAAAAGAAGAATCGCTGCGACTTCGCAGTCGTAGCGGTGGGTTGAGTGTGGGAGCCACGCTCTCCATAGGCGAATATGTTTTGCCAAGAATACTCGGCAAATTCAGGAAACATCATCCTCTTGCTGAAATCCGGATGCGCATCTCAAACACGACGGAGGTCATCGACGACTTGCTGCGTCATCGGATCGACATCGGACTGGTGGAAGGAATTATTGAACCATCAGCCGATCTCACAGTGACTCAGTGGGCTACGGATGAACTCATTCTTTTATGCTCTCCCGAGCATCCTTTTTCCAAAAAGGGAAATATTAAGATCGCGGAGCTGGTGGAGGAGTCGTTCTTATGTCGCGAAGAAGGATCAGGAACCAGGCAGATGACTGAACGCGCGCTGGAACAGATTGGTGTGTTGTCGTCACTGGCGTTTGTTATGGAGTTGGGCAGTATCCAGGCCATTAAGTCCGCGATTCAGGCGGGGCTTGGCATTGCGTTTCTGTCCCGGTTGGCTGTACTGGAAGAGTGTCAGTCGGGGAGACTGGTTGAGGTTCCGATTGAACAGTTTGAGATTGTCCGACCGCTGCAAATTGTCAAGAGGGCGGAACGCTATCCCAAATTTGCTGTCAAGGAGTTCATCGATCTGGTCATGGCGCATGGAAGTTGAATGAATGTGGGTTTTTCACTTGACTTGTACAGCCAATCTATATACCATACAGGGTATCGTATATGTCTTGTGAAGGAGCGTATGACGATAAAGCGGATATGGAACTCCCTATGACCTTCTCAGAAATTGCTGCTCCTGGGAGGAGTGGTTTTCATCATAGTGTCGGTAACTCAGAGGCTTATGCAACTGGGTTAGGAACACAATCTCTGCGTGAGGGGGCACGCTGACTGTTTCTTTCTTTTACGAAGACGACAGGCGCGGAATTGGTTTTTGGAGGCTGACAATAAGTGGGCGTGCATCTTACAGAGTTGCAAATCATTCTGTCTGTCGTGTCGGGTGGAATCGTTGGTTTCACGCTTGGGTTGATTGGCGGCGGAGGCTCTATCATGGCGGTGCCCCTGTTATTGTATCTTGTGGGCATTCGGGATCCGCACGTTGTCATCGGGAGTACCGCGCTGGCCGTGTCGGCGAACGCATTTGTAAACATGATCCCGCATTGGCGAACTGGTCACGTAAAATGGAGGGCGGCGATCTGGTTTGCCGTTCCTGGGGCTATCGGCGCCTATGTCGGGTCGATTTTTGGGAAGATGGTCAACGACAAGGAAATCCTGTTTCTCTTTGCCATTCTCATGCTGGTGATTGCGGTTGTCATGCTGCGTCGGGGTAAGACCAATCTTGCCAGCGCGGGCGACCTGCGCGTGAAACTGGCGCGCGTTATTCCATCGGGGTTATCGACAGGTCTGATTTCCGGTTTCTTTGGCATCGGTGGTGGATTTTTGATCGTTCCCGGCCTGGTTTTTTCAACTGGAATGGCGATGATCGACGCCATTGGAACATCTCTCTTTTCGGTGGGGGCGTTTGGGCTTACTACGGCCGTTTCCTACGCGTTGTCCGGTCTCGTTGACTGGCTCATCGTAATCCTCTATGTCGCGGGAGGGATTGTGGGTGGAATTGTAGGGGCGGCCATATCCAACAGACTGTCCCAACAACGCCGCGCCCTGCAAATTGTGTTTTCCGGAATTATTGTGATCGTCGCTTTTTATATGATATACGTGAACCTGTCGGCGTTGCGTCTATTCTGAAAAACGCCGCAGGCGCTGTTTCATCCCGGTTGTTGGCGCCGCGCAGCGGTGAGACATTCTATTCTAAAAATAGGGGTTCGAGGGGAGTGGCAGGTGTGGGAAACACGATCGCGTCGGTGCTGTTGGTGGTGGTTTTGGTATACTTGGTGTATCGAATGCTTCCAGCAAAAGGAGTTGCATCGATCAAAACACCGGAATTGCAAGAGAAGATGGCAACAAAAAAAACGGCTGGAATCCAGTTTATCGATGTCAGGGAGCCTGGGGAATATAAAAGCGGACACGTTCCCGGTTTTCGCAACGTTCCCTTGGGTCAGATCAAAAATAGACTGGACGAACTCCCGAAAGAAGCGGAAGTGGTGCTGATGTGCCGCAGTGGCGCAAGGAGCATGATGGCTGCAAAGCTGTTGAAGAAGAACGGTTATCAGAAGATCGTAAACGTGTCGGGCGGTATCAGCCAGTGGACAGGAAAACAGGTAAAATAGTCTCAGAGTGGGTATTGAGCATGATACGGTTGAGAGGCGCATTGGGGAGGGAGGCCGCTGCGAATGAACCGGGATGGGATCGAGTACAATGATCAGTTAAAGAACCGGTTGCGCAGAATTGAAGGACAGGTCCGGGGCGTACTTGGCATGATGGACCAGGAGAAGGCATGCAAGGATGTGGTGAATCAGCTGTCGGCGATCAGGGCTGCGGTTGATCGCGTGATCATGTATGTCGTCGGAGAGAATATGGAGCGTTGCATTCGCGATGAACTGTCAACGGGACAGTCTGCGGACAAGATGTTGCAGGAAGCGATTGATTTATTGATGAAGAGCCGTTGAACACAGGGAAATTCAAGAGGAGGACACACGCGATGATTGCGGAAGCAGCGGACTATTTCGCACTGTTGAAGTCTATCCACCAGAGTATTGATGACATGACGGCCCCTTTGACTGAGGAGCAATGGCTTCGGCGCCCGCAGGAGAACTTCAACAATGTTGCTTCGATTATCGATCACGTGACGCGCGTGGAGAAGCGTTTTATGGCGGCAATTGCGGGCGAGACCATCGACACTGAGGCGGGAGCCCCCTTTAGGGCGACTGCGTGGAACGTGTCGGAGATTCGGCAGGCATGGCGCGATGTGCTCCTGTACAGCGAGACGGCGCTCGACAAGCTCACAGACGCTGATCTCGTCAAACCGGGGTTGACGCTGCGGATTGGCGATCTTAACTGCCGCCAGTTGATCGTTTATACCATTGCGCACACAACCCATCATCGCGGGCAGATTCCGCTCGTGATCAAGCAGTTCTGAAGCAGGCGAATCCACGGACTGCGTTGCGCTTCATCCCGGATCGAAGAGGGGCGCCGAACCTCATGCGCGCATGCATGGGCTCGGCGCCCTTCTTCCTTCCCTGCCTTCTCACTACGGCAACACTAACGGTCTGGTGCTCTGTCGCACGACAAGATCGGTTGGCAACACGTAATGCATCGGCGTGTTGTGGTCTTCGCTGTTTATGAGTTCAAGCATGATCTGCGCCGCTTTGCGGCCCATCTCTTCTTTATTTTGCCGAATGGTGGTCAGTTGCGGATAGACGTACGATGCGGCGTCGATATCGTCGAACCCGACCACACTGATCTCATCGGGCACAGATACGCCTGCGCGGTGAAAGGACTGCATCACGCCAATCGCCGAGATATCCGCCGCGCAAATCAGGACGTCCGGCCGCTCGCTGCACTTTAGGATGGCGTCGCCGGCCTTTTGACCGCCCTCCATCGTGAAGGTGCCATCCACAATCCAGTCTGTAATGGGAGTGATCCCAACTGCTGTCAGGCCCCCATAAAATCCCTGAAGCCGTTCCATGGCCACCGGCAGTTCCAGTGGTCCATGCGCAAATCCGAAGCGACGATAGCCACTGTCATAGAGCACCTTGACGAGATCGTATACGGCTCTCCGATTGTCTGACGTGATCGAACCGCAACGCGTTCCCTGCGCCGGATGATCGACGCCGACCAAGGGCACGCTGGCCTCCGCCAACTGATTGATCGGCTCGTCCGGCGTGCCCAGCAGCAGGACGCCATCAACGTCCCGGTACTTGACGCGGTCGAAGAAACTGAAGCGATCGAATGGCGCCTGGGTATTGCCGAATATCAATAAGTCGTATCCCTGTTCGCCAACCCAAGTTCTGAATTCATTGAGAATATGACCAATGAATGGTTGTTTAAGGCCTTGGCCATCGAGATTCGGATAGAAAACGCCGATCGTGTTAGATTTGTTTGTGACAAGATGGCGCGCGGATGCCTTTGGATAGTAGTGAAGTTCCTCTATGACTTTTAAAATGCGTGACTTCGTTTCTGCACTGATATCTGGATAGTTGTTCAGCGCTCGAGATACGGCAGTTACAGAAACGCCCGCCCGTTTCGCGACATCCTTGATGTTTGCCAATCGCCGCTCTCTCCCTTCCTGTGCCGAACAAACCACGAAAAGTGGTGAAGCTGACCCCAACTGCCCAAGTTTCCAATGTTCGAGGCTTACTGTACCATGTTTCCTTCCCGTTGTGTGCGGAAGATGCCGTCTGCACAGATTCCCTTGCTCAGATCACCAGCGTGTTTCGCGATTAAACGATGGGGTGATGACAAGCGACCGAGTGCGCGGCGTCGACGCTCAGCAGTTGCGGCGCCGTCTCCCGGCAGAGCTCAGTGACAAAAGGACAGCGGTCCGCAAATGGGCAGCCCTTACGCCCCTCCAGCAGATTGGGGGCGGCGTTGCTCGTTTCTGGCAGCGCCTGGCGCACCGGGTTGCCGGGCGTTGCGGCCAACAGCAGGCGAGTATACGGATGCGCAGGTTTGCGGACCAGTTCGTTTGATTTGGCCGTCTCCATGATCTGGCCGCCATACATGACCATAATGCGATCTCCAAAGTAGCGCGCGGAAGCCAGATCGTGAGTGATATACAGATACGATAGGTTGTAGTCTGCCTTAAGGTCGTTCATCAGGCGTAAAATTCCAGCGCGTATGGATACATCGAGCATGGAAATCGGTTCGTCTGCGACCAGGAACTTGGGGTTTACAGCGAGGGCCCGCGCAATGGCCACCCGTTGTCGCTGACCGCCTGACAGTTCATGGGGGTTCTTGACGCGTATCTCCGCTACAGGCGTCAACCCGACCCGTTCCAGCAGGCTTTCCAGCGCTTCTTGCAGAGCGGCGTCCTTAAGATTGCGGTGTTTGCGCAACGGAAACATCACGTGCTGTTCCACAGTGCGCACCGGATTGAGAGAGCCAAAGGGATCCTGGAAAATCATCTGCACGTCGCGGCGATACTCGACCAGAGCATTGCCCCGTATATGCGTCACGTCACGCTGTGCGACAGTAATCGTGCCGGACGTGGGCTCCAGAATGCGCATCAATGCCTTTCCGATCGTCGTTTTGCCGCTTCCCGATTCACCCACCAGCGACAATACTTCGCCGCGTTCGATCGCAAAACTGACGTGGTCTACCGGGGTGATATAGGCCTTCTTCCCCTTACTGCGGATTGGGAATCGAACGTATAGATCAGAAACTGCAACGAGGCCGGGGGATTCAGACATAATGCACCTCCTTGGCTCCCTTGAACAGATGGCATTCGACCAGTCCATCTTCGATCTGATAAAGTTCTGGCCGATCTGTCATGCAGTCCGCGAAAACACGGGGGCAGCGCGGATGAAAGGCGCAACCTGTGGGCAGGTCGACCAAGTCGGGTGGATACCCGGGAATGCCTTCGATCGTAACTTCATCGGCTGTCAGTTTGGGGATGGCCCGCAGCAGCCCCTCCGTGTACGGGTGATGGTTTTCGAGAAGTTGCAATCGTCCGCTGTTCGTGACCTCAACCAACCGCCCGGCGTACATGATCGCCACTCTGGACGCAAGTTCTGCCACGAGACTGAAGTCGTGGCTGATAAATAGAATCGCGAAATGCACATATCGCTGAATCTCCTGAATCTGATCCAGAATGGACCGCTGCACCACCACGTCGAGCGCTGTGGTCGGTTCATCCATGATGACAAAAGCGGGATCGAGCGCGATGGCAATCGCAATCACGACCCGCTGTCGCATTCCCCCCGATAACTGGTGGGGAAAACTGCGCAGATGCTTGAGGTCGATGCTGACCAGGTTCAGCAGTTCTTCCGCCCGTTTCCTCGCCTGAGACAACGACATGTCGCGACGGTGGGTGCGCAGTGTGTCGATAATCTGCTCCTCCACAGTCATGACCGGATTGAGGGCGCTCATTGCGCTTTGAAATACCATGGCCATCTGGCTCCAGCGAAACTGCCGCAATTCTTTTTTGCTTAGATTGTATACATTCTGCCCCATGACCCTGATCGTACCTTCTGCCAGATAAGCGGATCCTTTAAGCAGTCGCATGATCGCATACGCCAACGTCGATTTGCCTGATCCGGACTCACCCACGAGTCCGACGATCTCTTCGGGATACAGCGTGAGGTTGACGCGGTTAACCGCTTGCACAGGTCCTTTGTCTGAGTCGTAGGCGACAGACACATTTTCGAGTTCAAGCACTGGGCGTTGCTGTGACATGACGCTTCCTCCTTCGTTTCCCGGATTTCAGCCTGGGGTTCGTGATCTGGTCGATCGCGAAATTCATCAGGGCGAAACTCATGCCAACCAAGGCGATGGCAATGCCTGGAGGAACAAACCACCACCACGCGCCCGTTAGCATAGCGTTTCCACTGGAAGCCCAGTACAGGATGGTGCCCCAACTGTTGGCGTTCACATTCTCGTAGCCCAGATACGCCAGACCCGCCTCCGCAAGGATGGAGCCAAGGCACGAATACATGAGATTGGAGGCGAGGATGGAGTAGGTGTTGGGCAGGATTTCTGTAAACATGATCCGCAGATCGGATTGACCCGAAAGCTTGGCTGCGACGACGAAATCACGGCCCACCAAGGACATCGTTTGTACGCGAAACACGCGGGCGCCCCAGGCCCAGCCAGTCAGACCGATGATGAGTCCATTGATCAAAGGCGTAGTGTTGCGGATGTACGATTCGATGACAATGAGCAAAGCGAGTGTTGGCAACACCAGAAAGATATTGGTGAGCACATTCAGGATCGCATCAACCGTTCCGCCTTTATAACCGGCATACATACCAATCGTCACTCCGAGAACGGTCATGATGAGACCGCCGCCGATTCCCACCATCATCGTTGCCTGTGTGCCCCAGACGAACTGGGAGAACAGGTCTTGGCCGGTGTTCGTAGTGCCAAACCAATGAGCGGCGGATGGCGGTTGCATGGGGAGGAAAACAGACGCCTGCGGATTGTAGCGTGCGAGCAGAGGCGCAAAAATCGCAAGCCCGGCAAAGAGACCCAGGATCATCATACCAGCGATCGCCCGTGGATTCTTGACAAATGCCCGCAACGTACGGAATCTCTTACGTCTTACAGGATTTCCGGTCATAACAGGTCCCTTTTCAGCGGCGACCCCGGTCGTCATGATGACGCGCCTCCAGTTCTGACCCGTGGATCAAGGCGAACATACAGCATATCCACGATAAAATTGGCGATGAGGACGGACAGAGCGATAATTAAAAACATCCCTTGAATCATCGGATAGTCTTCATTCGATACGGCCGTATTGAGTTGAAACCCGATCCCTGGGTACGAGAACACCTGCTCCATCAGGATCGATCCGCTGACGATCGAACTCAGTGCGATGGCAAGGCCGGTGACCTGAGGCAGGAGAGCATTGCGGGCTGCGTAGGAGAACATCAAACGCCTCCCCGAGATGCCTTTCGCTTCCGCAAACACCACATAATCTTCGCCCAGTGTATTGATCATGTTGTTGCGCATTCCAACGATCCAGCCGCTGACGCCGCTGATGAAGATGGTGACTACCGGCAGCACCCCATGGTACAGGACGCTGGAGAGGAACGGGCCGTTGAATCCCGGGTTGACGCTCGAGCTGTAACCATGGTACATCGGCAACCAGTTGAGAGTAAATCCGAACACAAAGAGCAGCATGAAGGCGCTCCAATTATAGGGGATTGACTGGAAAAACATCGTGATGATGGGGATCGTGCGATCGAGGACGCCATCGCGCCGCCAGGCGATCAGGATGCCGACAAACGTGCCAACGAGTATGGAAATGAGCGTGGCAAGGCCGACGGCGCCCACTGTCCAGGGCAGACTGTTCGCGATGATGCTGGCGACCGTCGTTGGATAGTAGGTGTATGACAGACCAAAATGACCGGTCAGGATGTTGCCGAGATACTGAAAGTATTGGATGATCAGTGGCTGATGGCTGAATCCAAATTGGAGTTTCAATGCCTTCAGAGCTTGTGGTTGCATGTGACCCTGAAACTTCGCGAAAATGATCTCCGCAGGATTGCCCGGCATCATTCTAGGCAGGATAAAGTTCAGCGTGATGGCCGCCCAGATGGAAATCAGAAGAAAGCCCAGCCGATTCAGAAAATAGCGCATGGTTGCTCCCCCCTATCGAAAATTTGCGGGGAGACAGAGAGGACTCTCTGTCTCCCCGGGCTGCGGGTCTTGCGCAGATTATGAGCGAGGGCGCAGATGCGTCAGTACAATCCCGTTGGACACGGCATTCCAGGGAGCCGCGTTGATGTACGGATTGCTGGCGCTCGGCCACCCTGTATAGTTGGCGTCGTTGTACTCGTACCACGTGGCGCCAAACACTAGCGGGATGCTTGGCAACTGTTGCGCCATGTATTTCTCCAGGGTGTAAATGTCCTTATGTTGAACGGTCGGACTCGAAGTTGTCGAGAATGAGTTGAGCGTTTGGTTGATCATGGGATTGTTCAGTTGCTCCACATTGAAACCGCCTTGAGAATTGAGCATGTTTTGATACAGGAAGTATGGCGAAGGGCCTGTGTTGGTCCAGGAAATCGCCAACTGATAGTTTTTCTTCGGGCTGTTGATGTTGCTGAAGTACGAGCCAAACTGTTCTTCCTGTACAGTGACCTGAATACCGATGTTCTTGAGATCCTGTTCGATCAGAGAACAGTCGGTGTCCCAGTCCGTCCAGCCGGAGACGACCTGCAGGGTGAATGACAGTGGTTTGCCGTTCTTTTCAAAGATGCCGTTTGCGTTCTTCTTAAAGCCTGCTTGCTCGAGGATTTTGATGGCCTGCGCGGGATTGTAGCTAAAGCTTTTGTCTGCCGCGGGGAGCGATGGATCAAGCCACGATTTGTCGGCCGGGAGCACCAGTCCGGTCGGGCTGGCGACAGGTTCGTATCCATACTCGCCCTCCATGTACAGTTGCTGACGGTTGATGGCGAGGCTCATGGCTTGACGGACTGGCAACTGAGCGAGCAGAGGATCTTTCAAATTGGTGTACAGCATCACGACGTTTGAAGGGGGAAACCAGTATTTGTTGTGCGGGCTTTGCGAGGCGTAAACACTTTGAATGCTCGGAATGAAGATGCCCGACCAGTCAATCTGTCCTTTCGCC
Organism: Bacillota bacterium; assembly: GCA_021805735.1. Taxonomy (GTDB): domain Bacteria; phylum Bacillota; class Bacilli; order Alicyclobacillales; family SLC66; genus JAKADD01. The sequence continues at coordinate 2,493 of JAJZEE010000096.1, read as the reverse complement.
AAAGCCAGGTCGGCGCTCTGGTTGCCGGAGTAGGCGGGGAAGTTGATGTGACGAACAGCCGGCGCGCCACCCCAATACTGCAGATTCGAGAAGAACTTGTAGTCTTGTGTATTGAACGATTGGAGAACGTAAGGGCCCGTACCAACAGGGGTCGCCATGTTGACCTTTGTGGGGTCTCCGAGGCCTGCCCATCTGTGCTGTGGAACGATAAATGCTCCGAGCACATACGACGCAAAAGGAACGTTGGCAACTTTGAAGTTGAATACGACTTCGTAGGAACCTTTCGCCTGTACAGAGCTCAGTTGGCTCCAGACACCGTTCGTGTCAGCCGCAGGGTACTGTTTTAACAGGTTGAAGGTGAACAGCACGTCACTGGATGTAAACGCTTTGCCGTCAGACCACTTCACGCCGTGGCGTAACAGCACCGTCAGTGTCTTGTTCTGGTTGCTCCACGAATACTTTGTGCCAAGCAATGGAAAGACGTGCGGGCTGATATTGTCAAAATAGAAAAGCGGCTGATAGATCAGACCGACAGTTCCATAGTTGGCGCTGGTCAAAAAAGGATTGAAATTGTCCTGAAAATTACCGTTTGGAGCTGGAACGATCGTCAGCGGTTGCTGCGGCGCCGACGTTTTTTGCGCCGGATGGGCGGCGTTATGGACAGCGGCTGCAGCGTATTGGGAGGCGCCTGTAAGCGCTAACACCATCGCCGCAGAGACGCCCAACAAACCTAATGTACGTTTCTTTGCCAACTGAAATCCCCCTTTTTGGTCTTAGGATGCGGTTGATTACGAAAACCTTTTCGGAAACAATGCCGATTTATCGCGACATCACCGTTCGAATCCACAGAACGTTTACGATGTCGTTACAAAACTGCTTGCTTTCGTCTTGCCATCATCATATTACGACTCTTTTGATTTGACAATAGCGCTTTCATTATTTTATATTGCCATTATTCTAGATCGAAAATGTTTTCGGTAAACCGCTGGGAGAACAACTCTAGAAAATAGTAACTGGAGGTGTCATGCGAGGGTGATAGAGGTATTCGGCCGAAATGAGGGCGACTTGAATCCTTAGCATCGAAAACATGCTGCAAACGTCAATCTACGCAGAATTTATGCGTAGCGTGTTGAACTTGCATAGGCGCATCATGGAATCGTTTTCGTAGGATAGTGAGCGAGGTATTCGCGCGACAGGAGGTCGATCATGTGAAAAAACACATCGGATTACAACTATATACGCTACGTGAGCCGATGGCGTCGGATTTTACGGGTTCGTTGAAACGGGTGGCCCAACTGGGTTTCCGGGGGGTGGAATTCGCAGGCTACGGGGGGTTTGCGGCCCGGGCGTTGCGAGAACTGATGGCCGAACTCGGACTGGAGCCTGTATCGAGCCATGTTTCTCTTGACGAACTGACGCATCGCACAGATGCGGTGCTTGAGTACGCGCTTGAACTTGGTCTGTCCTATGTTGTATGTCCATGGCTGCCAGAGGACTTGCGACAAACCATCGAAGACTATCGGCGGCTCGCGCAAACTCTCGACTCTGTTGGTGAACGGTTTGGGAAACATGGCATCACACTGTGTTATCACAATCATGCGTTCGAGCTAGCGGTTACAACAGAGGATGGGAGATACGCTCTGGATGAACTCTATGCGTGCTCCTCTCCCGAATTCGTGCAGGCGGAACTTGATGTATACTGGATTGAACGCGCAGGGCTGGACGCGGCGCGTTATCTTGAACGGTATGAAGGGCGTTGCCCTCTGGTTCATTTGAAGGATATGTCGCACGGTGAAGACCGGACGTTCGCAGAAATTGGCGAGGGGCGGTTGGATTTGCGAAAACTCATCGAAACGGCCGCGAAAAGCGGAACGAAATGGGTGTTTGTGGAACAGGATCAGTGCTCCGGTAATCCATTTGACGCCGTAACGACGAGTATTCACCGTCTTCGCGAGTGGGGATACGTACAATAAAATGATTCCGTCTGGCTCGAGCAAGTGACATAGTCGTGGAATCGCCTGATGGGGGTGCACAGTATGGAAGAGAGTTCGTTAGAGGTGGTTGCCTATGAGCTTCATTCCGCGACCCTGCAACAGGCTGTTGATATCTACGCTGCCACGTGGGGGCGAAACAGAGCGGATTGTGAACTGTTTTTCACGCGTTACGCAACTCATCCTGAGTTTCGCGGCTACGTGGCGTTTGTCGGTGATCGCGCCGTTGGCATGGGGTTTGGCCATCGCGGCTTTACAGGCAATTGGTGGTATGATTGGGTCGTGGGAGAGTTGGGTGAGGACGAACGCCTCTTGGATGCCTGGATATTGGTGGAGCTTGCTGTCTTGCCGGAGTATCGAGGAACAGGTGTCGGTTCGCGGCTGCACGACGCCCTTCTTGAATCAACTGGATGCAGGAGGGCGCTGCTTTCCACTGAGACGAACAACGCTCGCGCCCGGCGAATGTACGAAAATCGCGGCTGGACTTATCTCCATCACGGTC
>JAJZEE010000095.1 GCA_021805735.1 Bacillota bacterium | reverse complement strand
CAGAGTGAAGAGGCAGTTGCGCTCAAACTCGTGCGACAGGAGTTGTCCAAGGGTCATCAGGCCTTCCTGATCGCTCCCCGGATTGACAGTGACCCAGAAGGGATCTGCCCGGAGAGCGTTCAAGCTTTATATGAGAGAATGACTGAGGAACTCGCTGGCTGGCGCATTGGGCTCATGCATGGGGCCATGCCTGAAGCAGACCGCGATCAGACCATGCAGACGTTTGCCGAGGGTAAGATCCATGTCCTTGTGGCCACCACCATCGTGGAGGTTGGAGTGAGTGTGCCTAAGGCAAGCGTGATGGTGGTATATGGCGCTGACCGTTTTGGACTGGCGACACTGCACCAGTTGCGCGGACGCATAGGGCGAGGCACTGCAGCGGCAGAGTGCGTCTTGTTGGCTGATCCGACCACCGATGAGGCCGCCGCCCGTCTGCGCACAATGACTGAGACGCATGACGGTTTCCTGATTGCGCAACGCGATCTGATGATGCGGGGCCCCGGAGAGGTCCTGGGCGAACGACAGAGTGGATTGCCCGAATTTGCAGTTGGCGACCCGATCCGGGATTTTAAAATTATGGAGGTTGCGCGCGACATCGCCCGGGAATTGCTGGATGGCGATGACTTCTGGTTGTTGCCGGAGTATGGTCGCTTGCGCGCCATTGTGCTGTCTGAATACGACGTCCATTCGGATTCGTGATCACGGCGACGAGTTTGTTATTTGCAATAACGATTCTGATGCATGATAAAAAGACTTGGGGACACACTAGTTCCAACAATGGGAGGTGAATCAAATGGCTGCAGGACAACGTTCTAACACCCATGTGGTACGCGGTGTCAGCAAGGCAATGGATCAGTTCAAGTATGAAGTCGCGCAGGAACTGGGCATCCAACCGCCGGCTGACGGTTACTGGGGCACCATGACCACCCGTGACACAGGCGCGATTGGCGGTCATATGACCAGGAAGCTCGTGGCCATGGCAGAACAACAGTTGGCAGGTCATCAATCTTTTTAAGGATTTGTTCTGAACGTGTTGAGCGTAGCAGGGCCGGTCGACGAGACGTGCCGTATTCGTCGCCGGCTTTTCCTGTTGCGCCGGGGATCGGGGGATGATGTACGAGTGAAATCGACGCTGCTATGGTACAATGTCCGAAGCAATGGTTTTCGTGTGGGAGAGAAGTTTTCGCATGAAGCGATTTTATCCGGGGCGAGTGGTGCTCAGTCTCCTCCCCAAACGGCTTCTGACTCAAACGGCTGGACATTTTCTGAGGAGTTCTGCGAGTAAGGCCCTGATCCCAGTCTTCATGCGCGTCTATGGCATCGCCGAAAGTCAGGCGGACAGACCATGGCGGGCTTACGGTTCTTTAGCGGAGTTTTTTGCGCGCAAACTTCCTCCGGGAAGTCGCAACTTCTCTGTGCAAGAAGGGGACATCGTGGCTCCGGCCGACGGCGTCATTGTCGAACTTGGTCGTGTGGAAACTGGACGCGCTGTGCAAATCAAAGGGATATCCTACTCCATTGCCGCGCTGTTGGCAGACGCTGATGCGAGTCTATTTGAACATGGAACGTATGTGGTCATTTACCTCAGTCCGCGCAACTATCACAGGATTCATGCCCCCATCGCCGCAGTCATCCGACGGATCATTCATGTGCCTGGAACTCTGTACCCTGTAAACAGACTTGGGTCGACGCAAATTCCCGGTCTTTATACGAAAAATGAGCGCACTATATCGTGGTTCGCGCGTGATGACGGAGCATTTGCACTTGTAAAAATTGGTTCGACCTTCGTCGGCAGTGTGAAACTCGCTTCCCGTCTGCAATGTCAGACTGTAAATCATAGGGCGCGCGGCGAGGCGCAGATGATCCTGCCGCGCGAAGTTGCGGTGGCGCAGGGGGAAGAGTTGGCCTGGTTTGAGTTTGGGAGTACTGTAGTCCTGATCTTTCGCGAGGGTCAAGCGGAATTGGCTGTCGTCAAGGGGGACATCGTTCAGGCGCTGCAACCGATCGGCAAGTGGCTGGGGCGTCAGTGAATGTTTCACAGCCGCCATGTTCTGACGCGAATAAGCCCGCGCGCGGCGCACCGCTCGCGGGCAGATCGGCAACAGTTTCCGAGGTGTCCGGGTTAACCTCTCCTGTGGCAGAAGCGGCGTCTTGATTGACCTGGATACTCATGTTTCGATGGTGATTGGCAGACGCCAATCATGCGTGTCTAGTAGGCGCCGCCGGCCGCCGCCGCACCGCCGTATACGCCGGGAACGAGCAGGAAGAACAGAACGAAGATGATCAGGAACACGACCGCCCAACGTGTATATCCGCCAAATGTGCCCATGTGACTAACCCTCCCAACAGGTAGTTTTTATTGTTGCCCGACCGCCGGGTACTAGTAGACGGGCACTGTGGTGCACTGCGTCGTGTACACGGGGATGAGCAGGAAGAAGAGAACAAAGATGATGAGAAATACGACCGCCCATCTGGTGTAACCTCCAAACGTTCCTTCCATCGCTCTGAGACCTCCTTATGACTGTCGTGCTACATCACTATTGCATGTTGAAGAGGGTCTATGCGAAAGGGACAGGAGCCCGGATCCACAAAAAAGAAATCCCCCTCGCCCGGGTACGCGAGGGGGTTCTGCCTTGTGCGGCATATGTATGACTCCGCACGCGGCTACTGGGAGAGGAGAAACCGGAAGAGAGTGCACTGGGCAACTCTCTCTCTGGTTGCCTATGCGACGTTGCCGTCGCTAAATGACATTCTGGCCAGAAGACGGCGAACGTATACATGGCAACGGCGCTTCCCCGGATTTGTGATGGGGAAATCGCCTGTGGTAAAGTAAGGAATGAGAGGGTGGGGCGATGCGGGTCATTGCCGGTGAGTTTAAGGGCCGTTCCCTGTTGGCCCCTAAAGGGCAGTCGACAAGGCCGACTGCCGATCGTGTCCGAGAAGCCATGTTTTCTATGCTTGGCGCCTACTTCGACGGAGGAACATGTCTCGATCTGTTTGCCGGTTCCGGCGCGCTTGGCATTGAGGCGATCAGCCGAGGCGTCAGACTTGCCGTCTTTGTAGATCGAGCAAGCGCCGGCACCGTGCAGGATAACCTGCGTAGTCTGGGCGCGCAGACCCGGGCGCGGGTATTGTCACTGCCCCATCACGCCGCGCTTTCGCGGCTTCGTCGAGAAGGCGCGCAGTTTGATCTTGTGTTTCTCGATCCGCCGTATCGCTTGGGGTTATTGCCGCAGACTCTGGCCGCTCTGGTAGAGATGAAATTGCTTTGTGCGGGAGCTGCCGTGGTGACGGAAATGGACGCCAGGACTCCCGTTCCCGAACAGCCAGCGCTGGATTTGAAGAAGATGGCCGTATACGGCGCCGTCAAAGTGGCGATTTACACATTTGATCCGCAGACAGAGTGACAACTAGGGGACATGTGATAAAGTCCGCACAGCAGGCGCTATGATCCCGCATATAGTGTTTAAGGTTTGAATCAAACACTATATGTACCGCGGCGCGCCTGCCAACATTTCGTTTATCACATGTCCCCAAGGCAGCTTTTGACATACTTCGGCAACGTGGAGCGTGTTATTTATGAGAAGCGCGGTGTACGGTGGGAGCTTTGATCCGATCACAAATGGGCATGTCGATATCGTCAAACGGGCGGCCAGGATGTTCGACACGGTAGTGATCGCGGTGCTTGTCAATGTTAAAAAGGCGCCGCTCTTTAGCGTGGAAGAACGCATGCGGCTCATCGCCCAGGCGGTTCACGATCTCTCGAACGTCACTGTGGACTACTTCCCAGGTTTATTGGTCGATTATATGAAGCTGCGACAGGCCCAGGTAATCATTCGCGGGCTGAGAGCCGTCAGTGACTTCGAGAATGAACTGCAACTGGCGTCGATGAACAGGGAACTGCATCCTGAGGCCGAGACGATTTTTATCCCAACGCATCACGAATTCTCCTATTTGAGCTCGAGCATGATTAAGGAGATTGCGAGCTACGGGGGCAGTGTGGACCGGTTTGTGCCAGAACACGTCAGAGCAGCCTTACAGGACAAATACAAATAGACACCCATGCCTGAGTTTTGCGAAGCAAAATCTCAACGCTGCGCAGCACCATCGGAGGAATGAAAGCTCGCTTGGCCAGAACCGTATGCTGTGCCGAGGCGAGTTCGGCGCAGCCGTGTTTGAGAAGCGGCGCAGCATACGGTTCTGGCGGGCAGCAGCAATCGATTTTCCGGGATAGACTGTCATGCTGCTGCGCTGTCATCAGAGCAAAGCGCCTGACGAGGAGGGAGCCGCATGCAAAAGCATTCCTCGGTCGGCCTCGCTTTAGGCAGTGGAGGTACGAGGGGATTCGCCCACATTGGGGTGTTGCAAGTCCTCCAGGAAGCCCGTATCGACGTGACCGCTGTCGCGGGATCGAGCATTGGAGGTCTGATCGGAGCCGTCTATGCCACGGGAGCGCCTGTTGACCGGATGGAACAATTGGCTGTTAATCTGCCGTTGTCTCGCTGGGTCGACGTCACGGTTCCGAGGCTGGGTCTGATCGCGGGCGAGCGGTTCCATCGACTGATTAAGCTGCTCACCAAGGAAGCGGATTTTTCCGACGCCCGTGTTCCATTGGCCATCGTGGCGACTGATCTCGAACTCGGCGAGCGGGTCGTATTTACAAGCGGCCCCATACACGAAGCGGTGCGTGCAAGCATAGCAATCCCCGGGATCTTCGTGCCCCATCGGATCGATGGTCGTATGTTGGTAGACGGCGGCGTAATCGATCGGGTGCCCATCCAGGCTGTCCGGGATTTGGGGGCCGATTTTGTAGTGGCTGTCGATGTGGGTTTGTTTGAACGTTTACCGCCCGTGAAGCACATATGGGACGTCATTGTACAATCCATTGACATAATGGAACGGGAGGTCTTCCGCTATCGTATTCTGGACGCAGACTTTGTCGTTCGCCCCCAGTTGGATCTCATGAGTTCTACGGCGTTTTCCGGTGTGGACAAGGCTATAGAAGCAGGGCGGCTGGCCATGCGCGAAGCGCTCCCGAGACTGCTTGAGGCGCTTGAACAGCGAGGAGGAACATAGTGGTGATTGAACTAAAGAGTGTTCGGAGGTCGGGTGGAAAAAGGCTGCTGCTCTGGGTGATCGTCATGACACTGGTGATCGTTTTCGGCGCCATGGCGGTTATACCACTGCCCTATTACATATACTCTCCAGGGTCGGCAGAGGCGCTCCAACCGCTAATCACCGTGCAAGGGGGACACAAGACGGAGAAGGGACAGTTCTTGCTGACGACCGTCTACGTCGTGTACGCGGCCAACGTGTACGACTTTCTCTATGGCTTGTTGCTGCCGCACCATCAGATTCTCCCTGCGCAGGTGATCAATGGCGGACTGTCAAACAATGCGTATAATAACCTGGAAATGTACATGATGCACACGTCGCATCAAGATGCGGAAATCGCGGCGCTGCGTTATCTGCACAAACCCGTCACCGTGACCACCACTGGCGTGGAGGTTATTTCGGTCGAACGAAGCTCGGCTGCGCGAGGACTGCTCAGGCCAGGGGATGTGATCACGGCTGTGAACGGTGTATCCTTGCGCGACCCGAACCTGCTTTTCTCCGAACTGCAGGGGGCAAAGATAGGTCAGACAGTGGACCTGACAGTCCTGCGCGGTACAAAAGTGCATCATCTGCATATCAGACTTGTCGCCCTGCCGCCTCTGCCAGGGCAAAAGCACGCACGACCGGGAATCGGCATTTTGCCGATGGTGGCGCAGTCGGTGCGTACCCCTGTACACATTCGCATTAACAGCGGCGATATCGATGGGCCCTCCGCAGGGTTGATGTTCTCGCTTGAAGTCATCAACCAACTGTATACTCACGGCGACCTGACAAGAGGTTACAAGATCGCTGGAACGGGTACGATGAGTGCGAATGGAGTGGTCGGTCAAATTGGCGGGGCGGCTCACAAAGTGATTGCGGCGATGAATGCCGGAGCCAACTACTTTTTCGTTCCGGCGGACACGGCACCTGGGGATACGAATGCGGCGCATGCCCTCGCCGAGGCGAAGAAACTTCATACGAGCATGCGTGTCATCCCTATTCGGACGCTTGATCAAGCACTCTCGTTCCTGAAGTCGCTGCCGCCCAAATCACCCTGATGTGAGAGCAGCCGCGGCGATTCCGTTCAAAACTTCTGTTTGACACATGCAGGTGCACCCAGTATACTATGTCGTGTTGTGATCGAGGTGAACGGCATTTTGAAGATCTCTTGGTCAGCAGCGGTGAAATCATCGGGACTTACAGTTAGTGACAGTGTGGAGTTTCCGGTTGAATTGATGCGCGGAACCGACGTCACGCGCATGGATCGCATCGCCGTCACGGTTGGGATAGAAGCGACTTCTGAACTGTGTGCTGCGGAGGGCGAACTGAAGACCGGCGTCACCTACCGATGCGCGCGCTGTTTAACTGAATTTACCGCCCATCTGGAAACGGGATTCAGGGAAGTGTTTTCCCGATCGCCGCTCACATTGGAGCAGGAACAGGCCGAAGTCGTCTACTGTCCGGGGAACGAGATTGATCTGGATCCCTATGTGGAACAGGCTGTGGTTCTGGCGATTCAGACCCAACCGCTGTGCAAGGCGGACTGTCGGGGACTTTGCCCCGAGTGTGGGGCCAACCTGAACACTCAGGTGTGCGGCTGTGAGGCCCGGAAAGTGGATCCACGGCTGGAAGCGTTGTCTCAAGTCTATGACAAACTGACGGAACAGTGACGATACCGCGAGTATTTGAAAGGGAGGTGTTTTTCCATGGCAGTGCCTCAACATCGAACGTCCAAGACCAGAAAACGCCTGCGGCGCACTCATTTCAAGCTAAGCATTCCCGGCATGGTAGAGTGTCCGCAGTGTCACGAACAGAAACTCTCGCACCGTGTGTGCCCGAACTGCGGAACATACAAGAAACGCCAAGTCCTGGAGCGCGCTTAGTCGCATCGGAGGTCGTCCGACCAGCCTTCATTCGGACACGCCAATGAGAGGGTCGGGACGCGCTGATTGCGTCCAGGGCGCTCTTTTTTTATACTAGTGCTGTTTGGAGTGCATCAAGTAGCAAGCAGTATGGCAGTGTTGTACATAGGGCAAAGAGACGCTGTTTGTTGCAGATGAGGTGGCGCTATTTGGCTCAGGACAGTAAGCGTGCGCGCCAGGAACGCTTGCACGATACCCTTGGCAGGGAACCATTTTTGACCGATGGGGAACTCGCGTCGCGGTTTGGGGTCAGCGTGCAGACCATCCGGTTGGACAGGCTCAGTCTGGGTATTCCCGAACTGCGTGAACGGATTCGCTCACTGGCCGTATCCCGTTATGACGACGTGCGAACTCTTGCTCCTGAGGAAGTTTTCGGCGATATCGTTGATCTTGAATTGGGAAAGTCGGGGCTGTCGGTATGGCGTGCTGACGAAGAGCATGTGTTTGCCCGTTCCTCAATCGTTCGCGGTCATTATATCTTTGCCCAGGCGAACTCCCTGGCTGTAGCTATTGTCGATGCTGCGCAAGCGCTGACGGCAAAGGCCACGATTCGCTTCCTGCGATCTGCCCGGGTCGGAGCTTATCTGGTCGCCCGGGCTCGGGTGTGCGGCGAACGTCATGGTTATGTGCTGGTGGAGGTCCGCACCAAAGTTGACGGAGAAGAGGTGCTCCGGGCGGATTTTTTGATTATGCACGGAACCGTGGACGCGGCGGGGAGGGTTGAGTTTGAGGATCGCGATTGACGCGATGGGCGGGGATCATGCGCCGCAAGCGCCCGTTCAGGGAGCGCTTGCGGCGGCTCGCGAACTGAGCGCTACTGAGTTTCTGCTCGTTGGTCGGGAACAGGATATTCTTGCTGAGGCTCGCGAACTTCCCCACAACGTGCGGATTGTCGCCGCTGCGGATGTGATCGCCGCCAATGCGGAACCGGTCAAATCGGTGCGGAGGCAAAAGGACTCATCACTCGTGGTGTGCACCTCTCTGGTGCGGGATGGACTCGCTGATGGCATGGTGTCTGCTGGCAACACAGGCGCCTTTATGGTTGCGGGGCTGCTTGTCGTCGGGCGAATGGAGGGCATCGAACGACCGGCTCTTGCTGCGGTCTTGCCGACATTTGCGGGAAAAGGCGCTCTGCTTCTCGATGCTGGCGCAAACACGGATTCTTCGGCGCAGCATTTGCTGCAGTGGGCGACCATGGGCCAGGCGTATATGCGTCTGACAGAAGGTATCGAGAACCCGAGAGTGGGTCTGCTGAACATTGGAGCAGAAGCGGGGAAGGGCAACGAACTATGCAAGGCTGCCTATCCGTTGCTGCAGGATGCATGCCCTGGCTTTGTCGGGAATGTAGAGGCTCGCGATCTGTTGCGGGGCGTGTGCGACGTGATTGTGTGCGATGGATTCGTGGGCAACGTGCTGGTCAAATTCTATGAAGGCGCGGGACTGGGTCTGCTGGAGTCTCTCAAACAGCTGCTTCTGGCCACGCCTGTCACCAAACTTGCAGCACTGACTCTAAAGGGTGGATTACGGACATTTCGCAGTCGGTTCGATTACGCGGAGTATGGAGGCGGACCTTTTCTCGGGGTCCGGGGCGTACTTGTCAAGGCCCACGGCTCCTCAAACGCGCGCGCCTTTGAGATGGCCTTGCGACAGGCCCACCGGATGCAGAGCGCCGGACTGGTGGGAGCCTTGGAAGACTATCTGCGGAACTAAAATCTGAAGCAACTTGGGGGCCGGACAATGTGATTATGGCCTTTTTGTTCCCCGGACAGGGTGCTCAGTATGTCGGTATGGGCCGGGATCTGGCAGAGACGTTTATGACAGCCAGGGAGACCATCGCGGAAGCGGACGATGTACTGGGTTTTTCGCTGAGCCGATTGATCGATGCGGGTCCGGAGGAAGAACTGCGGCTCACCTACTATACGCAACCCGCGATCTTGGCCGTCAGCGTGGCGGCGCTGCGCGTGTTGCGCGAGCAGATCAATGTGCGGCCGCGTTTTGTAGCTGGACACAGTCTCGGCGAGTACTCCGCACTGGTCGCTGCAGGCGCTCTCGCATACGCCGACGCTCTGCGCCTTGTCCATCAGCGCGGGTTTTTCATGGACGCGGCGGTGCCCGCAGGCGTCGGTGGGATGGCGGCGGTGCTTGGTGCGGATCTGGATCTGCTGCGCGAGTTATGCCGACGCGTCAGTTCCGAAGTTGGAGCGTCGGTGGAAGTCGCCAATGTCAATTGTCCGGGTCAGGTGGTGGCCTCCGGCGCATTGACTGCCGTGGATGAGCTGGTCAGGCGGGCTGCGGAAGCGAAGGCGCGGCGCGCAGTTCGGCTGGACGTCAGTGGACCTTTCCATTCGTCTCTGATGTCGCCTGCGGGAGATCGACTCGCGCATCTACTCGCTGACGTAGAATTTGCGGAACCATCATGTCCGGTGATTGCAAACGCGTCGGCGCAACCCGTGGACAAACCGGGAGAGATTCGCGAGACTCTTGCGCGACAGGTGGCTTCTCCAGTACTATGGGAAGCGTCAATCAGATATATGTCTGACTCAGGCGTGAACACCTATGTAGAGTTGGGGCCGGGCACTGTACTTTCGGGATTGGTGCGAAAGACGGATCGGCAGGCGCGGACCCTGCATGTGGACGGGGTGTCCAGCTTGCAGGAGGTTCTGGGGGCCTTGCGGGTCTGACTCGGATATACAGGGAAGAGGTGATAGAGACGTGAAGTTTGCGCTGACCGATCGAGTCGCGATTGTGACAGGCGCGTCAGGAGGGATTGGACGTGCCATTGTCGAAGAGTTAGCGGATGCGAAGGCGAAGATCGTGATCGGCTACGTCGCGAACGAGGCGAGCGCTCAGACGCTTGTGGAGCGTGTGACGGCAATCGGCGCGGAGGCCGTCGCGACGCAGGCCGATGTCGCCACGGCGGCAGGCGCCGCAAGTCTTGTGCAGGCAGCGGTTAAGAACTTCGGGCGTCTGGATATCCTCGTGAACAATGCGGGCATCACCCGTGATGGTCTCTTCCTGCGCATGAAAGAGACAGACTGGGACGCGGTGCTTTCGATCAATCTAAAGTCCGCGTTTTTGTGCAGTCAGGCAGCGGCGCGTTATCTGCTCCGGTCCGAGACGGGTCGGATTATCAACATGTCGTCTGTCGCGGGCGTAACGGGAAACGTTGGTCAAGCGAATTATTCGGCTGCCAAGGCAGGCCTGATCGGTCTCACCAAAACACTCGCGCGTGAACTGGCAAGTCGCAAGATCACAGTGAACGCAGTGGCGCCCGGTTACATTCAAACCGAAATGACAGCAAAACTTGCACCTGAGCTTAAGGACCGCTTGGCAGAGCAGATTCCAATCGGTCGCTTGGGCCAGCCTGAAGATGTGGCAGCGATCGTGAGATTTCTTGTTTCCGATCAGGCGTCGTACATAACAGGGCAAGTTTTTCAAGTCGACGGCGGACTGGCTATGTAGTATAATCTTGGGAGGAGGTGAGAGCGTGTCCGATGTGTATGATCGTGTGAAGCGCATTGTAGTGGACCGCCTCGGAGTCGAAGAATCACAAGTGTCCCCGGACGCTTCTTTTAAAGAGGATTTGGGAGCGGACTCTTTGGATGTGGTCGAATTGGTCATGGAATTGGAAGATGAATTTGACTTGGAAATTTCTGACGAAGATGCGGAGAAGATTTCCAGTGTTGGCGATGTCGTCAAATACATTGAGTCTCATGAGTGATCGTAACCGCAAGCAGCTGTTGCGCGGGAACAGACGGCGGCTTTCCTGACGCTGATGTTCTTGCAGGCATGAAAGCCCCGTGCGGCGCGCGGGGCTTTCGTGTAACCGTCAGAAGTGAGAACCAGGCATGAGGGGGACGCGAAATGAGACGCGTGGTGGTCACGGGACAGGGGGTCTTGTCTCCCGTCGGGATTGGAACGGCTGCCTTTTGGCGGGCGCTTAAAGATGGCGTGTCGGGTGTCCGCAGGATTGACCGATTTGATGTGAGTGAATTTCCGACACAGATTGCGGGCTTAGTGACTGATTTTGATCCGGAGATGTATATGGAAAGACGCGATGCCCGCAAAATGGACCGCTTTGTCCAATTTGCCGTATCCGGCGCCGTGATGGCCATGGAGCAGGCGCAACTTGAGGTGACGGCGGAGGTGGCGCCGCGAATCGGGGTCTACATAGGGTCAGGCATTGGCGGGCTGTATACGCTTGAAGAGCAGCATCGGGCGTTGCTTGAGCGCGGGCCGAAACGGGTGAGTCCTTTCTTTATCCCGATGATGATCGGTGATATGGCTTCAGGCCAGGTATCCATACGGTTTGGGGCGCAGGGGCCAAACAGCGCGCCCGTTTCGGCCTGCGCTACAGGTTCCAATTCAATCGGGGACGCATTCAAAATCATCGTTCGAGGCGCGGCTGACGCGATGATCTGCGGCGGCGCTGAAGCTACCATCACACCGCTGGCGCTCGCCGGATTTTGCGCGGCCAAAGCTTTGTCAGAGCGCAATGATGAACCGCAGCGCGCCAGCCGGCCGTTTGACGGGTTGCGTGATGGGTTTGTCATGGGTGAAGGCGCCGGTATTCTGGTTCTTGAAGAACTCAACTTTGCCAGAGCTCGCGGGGCGCAGATCCTTGCGGAGGTTGTGGGCTACGGGATGAGCGGCGACGCTTATCACCTCGTGCAACCGGCTCCCGAGGGCGCCGGCGCGGCGCGGGCTATGCGGGCGGCGCTCGCCGACGCCGGAATCGCTCCTCACGAGATCGGCTATATAAACGCTCATGGAACCTCCACTCCTATCGGCGACGAGTCGGAATCAACGGCCATCAGGAGCGTGTTTGCAGAACACGCCAACCGTGTCGCGGTCAGTTCAACGAAATCCATGACCGGACATTTGCTGGGAGCGGCAGGGGGCATTGAAGCGGTGGCCTGTATCATGGCGATCCGCGACGGTCTGTTGCCGCCTACCATCAATTACGAGGTGACCGATCCAAAGTGCGATTTGGACTATGTGCCAAATGTGGCCAGAAAGAGCGATTTGACGTATGCGATGTCGAACTCGTTTGGTTTTGGCGGACACAATGCAACGTTGATCTTTAAGCGTTATGATGAACAGGAGTTTAGTGAATAAAGCGATAGTGTGGTGCCAATAGTGAGCGCTCTTCCGCTGTCACGTTTATGCAAGGAATTACAGATAGCCTTTACCGACACTGTGTTGCTGCGTTCCGCGTTTACACATTCCTCGTACAAGAACGAACATCGTCGCAGCGGCAGGGAAGACAATGAGCGTTTGGAGTTTTTGGGTGACGCTGTACTGGAACTTTGTGTAAGCCAGTATTTGTATAACACATTTAAGGAAGCGCCCGAAGGGGAGTTGACCCGACTGCGGGCCGCCACGGTGTGTGAACCGTCCCTCGTGGCCATTGCCCGCGAGTTGAAGTTTCCGCTGTACCTTCGTCTTGGCAAAGGGGAGGAATTGTCTGGCGGGCGAGAGCGGGCCAGTCTCATTGCGGACGTCTTTGAGGCGTTTGTCGGCGCGCTCTTTCTGGATCAAGGATTCGCCGCAGCGGACGCCTTTCTGGCCATTCATCTGTACCCGCGGATCCAGGACGATGGACAATCTCTTCGCAAGGATTACAAAACGATACTGCAGGAGCATGTGCAGAAATCCGGACAAGGACTCCTGTCGTATGATATTGTCGCGGAACGCGGCCCGGCGCATGATCGTGAATTTGTGGCCACCGTGTATGTCGGGGGCAAGGTGCGCGGACAAGGCGTAGGGCGCTCCAAGAAGGAAGCGGAGCAAAACGCGGCGCGCGATGCTCTTGCGATGGACTGATCGATGCACACTTGGATAGTGGGGAGGCCGTACGATGTTCTTGAAACGCCTCGATCTCCTTGGATTCAAGTCATTCGCGGATCGCATTGAGCTGGAAATCGCACCCGGAGTGACTGCGGTGGTGGGGCCTAATGGGAGCGGCAAGAGCAATATTGCCGACGCCATTCGTTGGGTGCTCGGGGAGCAGAGCGCCAGAACTCTGCGCGGCGCGAAGATGGAGGACGTCATATTTGCCGGTAGCCAGGCCCGCAAACCGGTCAATTTTTGCGAGGTCAGTTTGACGCTTGACAACAGCGCTGCTGTGCTTCCGGTGGATTACGGCGAGGTTACGGTCACAAGGCGTGTATACCGTTCTGGTGACAGCGAGTACCTGATCAACCGCTCTGCGTGCCGGCTTCGCGACATCGCAGAACTATTTATGGATACGGGGGTCGGACGCGAAGCGTATTCCATTATCGGGCAGGGGCGGATTGAAGAGATCCTGTCTACCAAATCAGACGAACGCCGAGGAGTCTTTGAAGAGGCTGCAGGCATAGTCAAGTTTAAGCTGCGGCGAAAGGAAGCCGAACGTAAGTTGGCCGATGCGGAGCAGAACCTGTTGCGAATCCGCGACCTCGTCGTGGAACTGACTGATCAGGTTGCGCCTTTGGCGGACCAGGCTCGCGTCGCACGCGAATACAAGGCTGTCCTGGCGCAACAGCGTACACTGCAGATTGCTGTATTGGCGGCGGATATCTCTGAACTGTCGGCGAATCGCGCTGAGTCAGTGCGGCAACTCGAAGCCTGGCAGGTCGAACTGCTCGCGGCCCAAGCTCAGGAAGTTGACGCCCAGCAGGAGCTTGCCGTGCTGCGCGCGGCGGCTGAGGGGCTGGAGAGGGAGTTTGCCCAACTCCAGGAGGGACTGGTGGCGGTCACCGGTCAGGTCGAAAAGTGCGAAGCGGATCGTCGGGTCGCGCTTGAGCGCCTGGAGAATGCGATCACAGGGTTGGAAGAGTTGCGCCTTAAGCGGGAACGTCTCGAAGGAGAAGCAGATTCGTGCGATCGCACAGTGGCGGCCGCTGACGTTCAGATAGCTGAACTGCAGACGAGGGTGTCAGCTCTGCGCGAGGAATTGCACAGACGCATCACTGATCAGGATGGACAGGGATTGCTGGCCGCGTTAAGGGATCGCTTGGCCGACGCGCGCGCCGGTTTGATCGAACTGATGAGGGAACAGGCCGCCTTGCGCAATGAACTGAAGAATCTGGAGAGTGCGCAAGCGCAAACTGAACGCCGCAAAGAACGCATTGTCGAGGATCGAACCGCTGTGTTGGCAGAATGTGACCGTTTGCAGGCAGAACAGGCTCTGGTGAAAGAACAGGCGGTCCTGTTGCAGGTTTCTGCCGCAGAGATGCGCCGGGCGACAGCGCACATTGAGAGTGGGCTTGGTCGAGCGCAGGACGAATTGGGTGAGGTTCTGGCGGGTCTGGAGCAACATGAACGTCAACGTTTGGAAGTTGTCAGTCGGTTGCACACACTGCAGGATATGCAAGTGGAGTTGGATGGGTATGCAGGGGGGCCGAAGGCGATTATTCAGGCGCATCGCCGCGGCGTACTGAAGGGCGTGCATGGCGCAGTCGCGGATCTCCTGACGGTGCCTGCGCAATATGAACTCGCTGTCGAGACGGCCCTCGGAGGGAGTGTGCAACACATCGTGGTGGAACGCGACAGTGACGCAAGGCAGGCTATTGACATGCTGAAAAAGCGTCAACTCGGACGGGCCACTTTTTTGCCGGTCGATACGATCAAAGGTCGCCGACTGGCTCCTCATGAGCTGCAGATGGTAAAATCCGCGCACGGATTTATCGGAGTTGCCGCCGATCTCGCGCAGTGCGAGCCAAGGTTTCGCGCGGTCGTCGATTCGCTGCTCGGAAATGTGCTCATTGTTCAATCGCTTGCGGAAGCGAATGTAATTGCGCGAGTGCTTCAACATCGTGTTCGCATTGTAACCATAGGAGGCGACGTGGTTAACCCGGGCGGTTCCATGACGGGCGGCAGCGTTGCCAAGCGCGGGGTGACCATCCTCGGACGCACCCGCGAGATCGCGGCCCTCAGTGAACAGGGAGAGGCTCTGGCCGAGAAAGTGATGGCCTTTGAAGATCGCCGAGTCGCGCAGGAAGCGGCCGTTAATAGTCGCCTTAC
>JAJZEE010000094.1 GCA_021805735.1 Bacillota bacterium | reverse complement strand
TTTATGAAGCGCGTTGGCCAGGACCGTCACGAATCGGGTGTAATTCCAGCGATCCTGCGGGAAGAGACCCTCAAAATCCAAATTGATGCCATTGATTCCCGACCGTACGGCTATCTGGACGATGTGGGCGATCAACTTGTCCTGTTGGTCGCGGTATTGCAAAATCTGGTGACTGAGCGCTCCATTAAAACCATTGTCGACAACCGCCCAAGTTTGCACGCCCATCTGCCTGGCCTTTCTCACGACGCCCGGTTCAATTTGGCCGGCGATGGCGCCGTTCAACCCATCGACGTGGAGCCACTTGGGTGCAAGAACCGTGAGGCCAGGCGTCTGTTCTAAAGTGGCCTCCAGATTCGTTGCCCCTGTGTCAAGCGCCCAGCCAACTGTCAATCGGCGTGAATCGGAGACACGGCGCGCCAGTGTGTTGACGACGCTTGACCATGCAACAACATGAGGGGGTTGTAAATGTGGCGCGACAGCGACCGCTTGCGAGGTGTGATACGCTGACAGACCGCTCATGGACAGTAGGGCGAACGATAGAGACGCGCTGAGCGGCGAGGGCCATTTGGCAGGTTCAATCTGCATGACCGCAGTCGTCTCAAGGGCGTGGAAGAACGTTTGGCCTGATGCCAGAGCGAGTCTTGCTGTCTTGCCGCCGCCGTAGAGTGTCAGGGAAAGCAGCAGTCCTGCAAGGGTTGTCGCCATAAACAACGCCGCTGTAAAGATATGGAAAGTGAGTTGGCTCCGTCTGCGGTCGCGGTGGATCTTTTGTTGGCCGATCATGGGTGCTCCTTTCGGACACTGCGCTGACTCTCTCAAATTGTCGTCAGGCGGCAAAGTAGGTTCACTGTACCCTATGCGCGACTCTATGACTCTAGTACAGGAGATCTACGGGTGGCGGCAACGTCGACTGACGAGTACAATTCAGTGTAGGATCGTAAGGAGGCTTCATGATTTGACAACAAGCACAAACGTGGCACAAATCGCGCCAGGGGTTTATCGGTGTGCCTTGCCAACCGGTTTTTCAGTGGGAGATGTGTATGCGCATCTGGTTCCTGACGAACAGGGTGTTATGGTGGTTGACGCAGGACTGGGTACCGATGAGTCAATGGCTGCGCTGGAACAGGGGCTCTGTGACATCGGTTGCGGTCCAGATCAGGTTCACACCATCGTGTTGACTCATGGACATGCAGATCATGCCGGTGGGGCTGCCGCGCTTAAGGATCGCACGGGCGCCCGCCTGATCGGTCATCCTCTGTTGCTGAGGTGGTTGCAGCCGACACCGGAGTCGATGCGCGCGGAAGACGAATTTTTCGAGCAGTTATACCGCGCATGTGGGTTGTCGCCTTTATTGTGGGAGGCTGCCCGCGTGGAACGGGATTCGTACCGCCAGATGGTGCGGCCGGTGAGTCCGGATGGGAACGCGACGGAGGGTGACATCGTCCGTGGCTGGCGCGTCGTATATACGCCGGGGCACTCTGAGAGCCACATCTCACTATGGCGGGAGCACGATCGCGTGATGATTGGCGGAGACGTGTGTATCCAACATATTTCCGCGAACGCTCTGATCGAACCGGATGAGGAGTGCTTTGGCAGGATACAGAGTGTCGCCCGGTTTCGGGAGACTTTTTTGAAACTGCTTGCGCTGAAAATTTCTGCGATTTTGCCGGGTCACGGCGAGCCCATCGCTGATCCGCAGACACTGATCGCCCGCCGCCTGCGAGATCAGGATGCGCGGATTGCGCAGCTTATGGCGGCGATTGGCACGGACGAGTGTACAGTCTGGGAACTGGCCTCCACGTTGTTTCCGCGTCATCTGAAGGAAATTACGCTCATTGTGTCGGAAGTGTTAGGACACCTTGATTTCGCGCAGACTGTCGGACAAGTCACAAGCAGTTGTGACACAAACGGAGTTGTCCGGTACCGTCTGGCGCCGTGACATGAGGCCATAAGTCAATCGCTGTTGCAGGGGTCTTGTTCCGACCCGCTTCGGACGCGCATCGTAATTTCTTTTGACAGGAGACTGAATCCGTCTGTTCCGTTCCATACTTGAGAGTGTGGGGAAAGGGGCAGGGAGTCCAATGACGTACGCATTGTTGGCTGGAGGAGTTCTGCTGGCGCTCGGGCTGTGGTGGAAAGCCGTCGGCGCCGCGGTCATCGGAGCGGGAATTTTTGTAGTGTGCTGGATCGGCCTGATAGACGAAACATCGGGTTCTCGCTGGGGCGTTTCACTGCGTCTACTGGTGCGACTGCCTCGCGTCTATATGCGCATTCGCCGGGAACTTGACATTATTGAAACGATTTTGCCGTTGTGTCGACAATATGCGGAACGTTACCCGGTATATATACGTCTGCCATTTGTCCTGGGAGAGCGCCATGAGATTTATATCGCTCCGTCTGACGCTGAAAAGAACACTCCCTTCTCTCACCTAACCGTACCTGCCCCCGTGCATGACGTGGCCACCATAGTCAGTCGGCGTACGCACGTTGTTGTCGATCCCTTGACCCTGTTGCTCGTCATTAACAGAGAAGTGCGACGACTGCATACCGAAACGCTGTTGAAGGCCGTTTGGCAGGGAACCGGGCGGAGTTTGCAGACAGACTTCTTTGCAGCGTGTCTGCGCTACGCGATTTGGGAGCGGGAGCGCAGCAGACAGGAAGGCGGGTTCACACTCCTCTACCGGGACATATTTGCGGAGAGTGTACTTGAGCGTTTTAGCATTGAGGAACTGCGCACCTTCTGCCAGACGCCGCGCAGTGCAGGGGTGTCGCGCATAGTTGATAAAGCAGTCGCGGAAGCCTGGAACAGGTCGGTGCAGACTAAACGGGCACTACGGCTTGAAGCTATGCTTCAAAAGCGGTCGACCGACGAGTCGCGGTCCCCGGCGCAAGAAACTTCCTGTTCAGAGCCGGTTGCGATGCATGACGCGGCAACATTGGCGCATCTCGCCGAGATTGATCTAGGCGCGGCCGTCAGGCGACTGCAAGACGTTTTTACGGGTACTGAGAGTGCCGTAGAGCAGCATTCAGATGGCCTTGACAGAGGCTATTTTGTAGCTGCTTCGGGAGAGCAACGAGTATTGTTTCAGATCGGGCTCCTCTGCGATGGTTCAGTGGCCAAATCAGTCGTCGCGCAGGCTTATACTCATGCTGGCCTTGAACGGACTGATCAGGCGATCATTCTCGCTTTGGGGCCAATTCATGACGACGTCCTGAGAGACGCGGACAAACTCGGATTGTTGGTGCTCCTGTGGGAGCCTCTTGACCGCCTGCTCGCCGCTCACGCCGACCGTATGTGGCAGGCGGTGGAGTGGTCGCTGCGCGCTTCGAGACGGACAGACGCCACAACTCCCGAGTTGCCGCAAAATGGCACTGCAGCGAATGATGAAAATGTGACAGGGGTACTGGAACTTGGACTATCGACGTAGTACAATCGTATGAAAGGTTAACAAGGCAATCATCAGACCATCTTATGAGGGGTGTACCGAGTGTCCGATGGGCAAAAGCCTTCCCGCCAGGCGGCCAGCGCTCGGGAAGCGGAAGAGTTGTTGCGCAAGGCAGCCCATTCCAGCGGCGATCCTTTTCTCGCGCTTTCCCAGTCGTATCGGCGCAAACAGGGGAATCAGAAACTGTCTCCCCAGTTGCTCGAAGACGACGATGAACGCTAGCCCGTTTGCAGGCTTTTGCCTGCGCCCATCGTGTAACCGCTTACTTTTGCGCGCCGATCTCAGCCATGTTCTGTCGGGTTCCACGGTCCATCCGGTTCCTGCCATTCGATCTCGCCATCTGCGTAAAACTCCTTCTTCCATATCGGCACCGTTTGTTTGAGCGTGTCAATCGCATACTGAGCGGCAGCAAAGGCGTCTTTGCGGTGGGGTGTCGACACGCCAATGAGAACGCTGATGTCTGTGATATCCAGTTGGCCTACGCGATGCCACAACGCCACGGTGGCGCCAGGCCAGCGTTTCTGGCACTCGACCGCGATTTCCTCCATTTTTTTTACGGCCATGTTCGCGTATGCTTCGTACCGCAGGTATAGCGTTTGCCTGCCCTTCGTAAATTCTCGCACCGTTCCCGCAAAGACGACGACAGCGCCGGCAGTCCGCCGCAAAACGAACGCATGCATAGCTTCCGGTTGCAACTCGCGAGTGACAACCGCAGCCAGTTCCGTGATCTCTCCATCCCGGGAGACGCATGGGCCAGGCTTTGACGCGAATTCACTGTCCTGTCCCCCGCTTACACGCGGAATTACAGCGATGTCGTCACCGTCCTCGACGCGTGTGTCCAAGGTCGCGTACTCTTGGCCGCGCGCAAACCAGGTGCGGGTTAGCAAATCGTCAAGAGCTGGAAACAAATCGGCGAGCCGGGCTCGCACATCGGCGAGTCTTACCTCTTGTTCCTCCGGCCAGTCCATGTCCAGACTGCGTTGGCCTGCCGTCTCTGCCGCCGCGGCAAACAGGCGCACTGTCACGCGCATACGCGTTCACTCCCATCAGGTGTCCATGGTAAGGTCTCTAAGGTCTCCACGAAGATGACCGTTGCGAAAACACGGCTAATTATACCGCGTCCGCCGGGTGTTTGCGAGAATGGAACAACATCGGTACACTGGGGGATGAGGTGACTTATGACCGAGGAACACACAGATTCCGGGCAACGTTTGACCCATCTGGATCACGAAGGACGCGCCCGGATGGTAGATATAGGCGCTAAAGAAGCGACCGAACGAGTGGCTCGGGCGCGCGCCCAGATACGGATGCGCCCTGATACTCTTGCGCGAATCCGGGACGGGGCCATTGCGAAAGGCGACGTTCTGGCTGTGGCTCAGGTGGCGGCTGTTATGGGAGCGAAACGGACCGCGGACGTGATTCCACTGTGTCATCCAATCACGCTCACAGGCATTGACGTGGAGTTTTCGTACATAGACGATGATGTGTTGAGGATTGAAGTTCGCGCGCGTACGATTGGGCAGACGGGCGTTGAAATGGAGGCGCTCGCGGGTTGCGCGATCGGCGCCCTGACTGTCTACGACATGTGCAAGGCGATCGACCGTGCCATGACGATTGAGTTCGTGGCTCTGATGGAGAAATCCGGAGGGAAAAGTGGGTTGTATCGTCGACAGGACTGATTGCCGCAACGAATCCTTGAATGGAGATGGCCAGATGGTCCAACAAGATACAGGGCGTTTTTTGCAGACGGCGATCGTGACGATCAGCGATCGCGCTTACGCGGGAGAGAGGGAAGACAGGGCGGGATCGATGCTGGTCGAGTTCATGGCGGGGGCGGGTTTTAGCGTGACTGCGGCAACCGTGATCCCCGATGAGATTGACGTCATCAGAGCGACCCTGATTGATCTTGCCTCCCGCCAGACGCCGCTTGTTCTGACCACCGGAGGTACGGGCGCCGGTCCCCGTGACGTTACCCCGGAGGCGACAAGGAGTATCATTGATCGGGAGATGCCCGGGCTGGCTGAAGAGATTCGGCGCCAGGGTCTGGCGCAAACGCGTTACTCGTTACTGTCGCGAGGGGTTGCCGGCATGAGGGAACGCACCCTCATCGTCAATTTGCCGGGCAGACCCGAAGGAGCGGTTGCTGCCGTGCGGTCGGTTCTCGACGTGCTTCCGCACGCGCTTGCAGTCATGTGTTCGCCGCATTTTGACCACGGCTAGGCGCGGACCAGAGGCGTCATCCGCCCAGACAGACGGCGTCAGGCATGGTGAACAGGAATCCCGTTCCATACATGCGCGCCTGGGGATTTCCCTGTGCAGGTCAAGCTGTGCGCCGCGCAAGCGGGCACGATGAAGAGAGAGCGCATCGGATTTGAGGTGGCCAATGACTGGTGAACTGATTGCACTGCTTGACGCGGCCCATGATGGCATGATCGCTATTGACGATTCCGGACGCATTACACTGTTCAATTCCGCTGCGGAGCGATTGACTGGCATTCCGGCGGGTGCGGCCCTTGGAACTTTGGCCAGTGAGACAATCCCCAACAGTCGGCTGCACATCGTGTTGCAGACAGGGGTTCCAGAGCTCAACCAGGTTCAATCGCTGGGCGCCAGCGAAATCATCACCAATCGCGTGCCGGTGCTGGCAAAAGATGGTCGGCTGGCGGCCGCCATCGCCGTGTTTCGCGATGTGACCGAAGTCCGCGATTTGGCCGCGCAGGTGACGAATCTAAAGGAAGTTCAGACTCTGCTGGAAGCGGTCATCAGCGCCACGCAGGATGCGATATCCGTCGTCGACGCCGATGGCACCGGAATCTTGATAAACCCCGCCTACACGCGACTGACCGGACTCTCTGAGGCGGAGGTCATCGGCAAACCCGCCGATGTGGATATCGCCGAAGGAGAGAGTATGCATTTGAGAGTTCTGCAAACCAGACAGGCTGTGCGCAACGTCAAGATGAAAGTGGGGCCAAAGCGTCGGGATGTGATTGTCAATGTGGCGCCGATCATTGTAAGCGCAACACTCCGGGGGAGCGTTGCGGTCATACACGACGTGTCAGAGATGCGATCGCTGTCCGATGAACTGGACCGAGCGCGTCAACGTATCCGCAAGCTGGAAGCGAAATATACATTCGCGGATATCATCGGAAACAGTCTGCCCATGACAACCGCCGTCGAGACAGCCAGGCGAGCCGCCCAGACGAAAGCCACGGTGCTCCTGCGGGGCGAATCCGGATGCGGCAAGGAGCTGTTTGCGCACGCGATTCACAACGCGAGCGAACGGCGTTCCAACCAGTTTGTGCGCGTCAACTGCGCGGCGATCAGCGAGAGCCTTCTTGAAAGCGAATTGTTTGGCTACGTGGAAGGCGCGTTTAGCGGGGCGCGCAAAGGTGGCAAGAAGGGCTTGTTCGAAGAGGCGATGTATGGAACGATTTTCCTCGATGAAATCGCGGAACTGTCGCCCGGCACACAGGCTAAGCTGTTGCGCGCGCTCCAGGAGCGCGAGATTGTTCCAGTCGGCGGAACGTCCGCTCTCACGGTGGACGTTCGGGTCATAGCGGCAACCCATGTCAATCTGGAACGGGCGATTACGGATGGGCGGTTTCGGGAAGATCTGTATTATCGGCTCAATGTCCTGCCGATCGTCATTCCGCCGCTGCGTTACCGTACGGAGGACTTTGAACCGCTGGTGGCGATGATGATCGAGCGGTTTAACCACGACTACGGTCGCAGCGTGCAATCCGTGACCAAGGATGCGCTTGCGCTGCTGCAGACCTATCAGTGGCCTGGAAATGTGCGCGAATTGGAAAATGTCATCGGTCGAGGCATGATGAAGATGGCGTTTCAGGAAGCTGTAATGGAGTCGAGACATATTGACTTGCCAGATCTGCGGGGCCTTGAAACAGTCGCGCGGCCAGAGGAACAGAGCGGCTCGTTCGATCTGGCCTCAGCCGTTCGCCTAGCGGAGAGCAACGTCATCAGGAACGCTCTGCAGGCAGCGGCGGACAACAAGACAGAGGCCGCTCGTCTGCTGGGGATTTCGATCCGCACTCTCTACTATAAGTTGGACAAGCTCGGATTGCCATTCCATTGACAGAGTGTGAACGACAGAATGCCAATGAAACGTTCCACACGTCCACTCCTATCTGCGCAAGTAATTGCATGCTATGGGTTGCGCACTAACGCAATATGTTGCATGATGTATGATGGCGCTTTGACCAGACAAGTTGCTCTGACAGGAACATGTCAGTTTGGCAAGGAACTTGCTTTGGTTTGAAAGTAAATCGAGTTATAGCTGGACAGATCAGTCTAGGGGGCGTCAGATTTGCAAATCTTTGAAACGCTGGCCAAGTACGATTATGAACAGGTCGTGCTCTGCCAGGATCACACGTCAGGCCTCAAAGCGATTATTGCGATCCACGACACGACTCTGGGCCCTGCGCTCGGCGGATGCCGCATGTGGACGTACGTGTCGGAGGAGGCGGCGATTACTGACGCATTGCGTTTATCGCGAGGGATGACGTACAAGGCGGCGGCCGCCGGACTTAACCTGGGCGGCGGCAAGACAGTTGTGATTGGCAACCCAAAAACCGACAAGAGCGAAGCGTTATTTCGCGCCTTAGGGCGCTATATCGAGGGTCTTCACGGTCGTTACATTACGGCTGAGGACGTCGGCACCACGGTGTCTGACATGGATTTGATCCATCAGGAAACACGGTATGTGACGGGCGTATCCCAAGCGTACGGCAGTTCCGGGGATCCCAGCCCGGTGACCGCTCTGGGCGTCTTTCGCGGCCTCCAGGCATCCGTCAGAGAAGTGTATGGAACCGACGATCTCGCAGGCAAAACGGTGGCTGTGCAGGGGCTGGGCCATGTAGGCTATGATTTGTGTCGCCAGCTCCATGAAGTGGGCGCCAAACTGATTGTTACAGACATATCGGAGGCTGTGGTCAAACGCGCAGTGGAAGAGTTTGGCGCCGCGGCGGTCGCTCCGCAGGACATTGTTGCGGCAGAGTGTGACGTGTTTGCTCCCTGCGCGCTTGGGGCCGTGATATCGGATGACACGATTCCACTCTTGCGCTGCAGGATCGTCGCTGGATCGGCCAACAATCAGTTGGCGGAGGAACGTCACGGAGACACGTTGCATGAGATGGGTATTCTTTACGCGCCTGATTACGTCATCAATGCTGGCGGTCTGATCAATGTGGCCGACGAACTCGAGGGTTACAACGCGGACCGCGCCCAGAAGAAAGTAGAAGGCATTTACGACATCATGCGCAAGATCTTCGCCATGTCGCGGGAGTTTCGCATTCCCACGTATCAGGCGGCGGACCGCATGGCCGAGGCGAGAATTGCGGCGATCAAGCAGGTGCGCAGCACGTTTTTACCAGTGTCACGGTCGCTGCTTCATCGCCAATAGTCGTTGCGCCTGCACAGGCTTGGGGTGATTGCCCGGGATTTTGGCGGCCGGGTTGTGAGTTTGTAGTCCAGCGTTCACGGTTATGATACAGACTACGAAGAGAGGATGAGGAGCTTGGCCGAAGCGTTTGACGTCGTGATCCTGGGCGGCGGAACAGGCGGATACGTGGCTGCGATTCGCGGAGCGCAGCTTGGTTTGAGGGTGGCCGTGGTGGAACGGGGAAAACTTGGCGGCACATGTCTGCACCAGGGATGCATCCCATCCAAGGCGCTCTTGCGATCGGCGGAAGTGTACGCCGCCACAAAAGAGGGATCTGCGTTTGGCGTGATGACAGAGGGGCTTTCGTTTGACCTTGGTCGTGCCATGGAACGCAAGGGCAAGATCGTAGACCAACTGCACAAGGGTGTTCAGTATCTGATGGGCAAGCACAAGATCACGGTCATTGACGGCCATGGGCGCGTCATGGGCCCCTCGATCTTTTCGCCGACAGCGGGCGCCGTCAGGGTAGAACGCAAGGATGGGGAGTCGGAGATTATCTCGCCCCGTTACACGGTGATCGCCACAGGTTCACGCCCGCGCCCGTTGCCGGGGCTCCCCTTTGACGGCGAGCGCGTGATTTCGTCGGATGAGGCGCTTGAACTGCGGACCCTGCCACAGTCAGCGCTGATCATCGGCGGTGGCGCGATCGGTGTCGAATGGGCCTCCATGCTGGCCGATTTTGGGGTGGAGGTTACGGTGGTGGAAGCGCTGCCGCGGATTCTGTTTCAGGAGGATGAGGACGTCGCGGCGGAAATGGCGCGGGTGCTTAAGAAACGGCGAATCAAAGTGATGGTTGACGCCGCAGTCGACGCGCAGACGTACCGGATTGCAGATGGGCAGGCTGTGATTGAGGTGTCAGTGCATGGCGCCGCACAGACACTGACCGCCGATATGATTCTTGTCGCCATCGGCCGACAGCCGAACATCGACGATATCGGGTTAGAGGCGACGCGCGTTGAAGTGGAACGCGGCGCCATCGTCGTTGACCCGCATATGCGCACCAAAGAGAAGGCGATTTACGCCATCGGCGACGTTATCGGAGGTATGCAACTCGCGCATGTGGCTGCTCACGAAGGCATATTGGCTATGGAGACAATCGCTGGTGTGAGTTCGGATCCGCTGCGTTATGAGAACGTTGCGCGCTGCACATACGGTCGACCGGAAGTGGCAAGCGTGGGGATTACGGAGGCGCAGGCGAGAGCGCGCGACCATGCGGTCAAAACGGCGAAGTTTCAATTTCGGGCGATTGGCAAGGCGCTTGTGTACGGCGAATCGGATGGATTTGTCAAGATCGTTGCTGACAGTGAGACCAATGATTTACTTGGGGTGCATATGATTGGACCTCATGTCACGGACCTCATCGCGGAGGCGGCGTTGGCGCATGTCCTCGATGCGGCGCCGTTTGAAATCGGTCACGCCATCCATCCGCACCCTACGCTTGCGGAAGCGTTGGGTGAAGCGGCTCTTGCGGTCGATGGACTGGCGATACACGGGTAAGGGGGAAACAGTCATGAGTCGACATGGTGAACTCGGACTTTCTGACGACGATGTCCGCAGTATGTACCGGTATATGCTGATGGCCCGCGCTCTGGACGAACGCTTGTGGTTGCTCAATCGCGCCGGGAAGATTCCCTTTGTGGTCTCCTGCAAAGGTCAGGAAGGCGCTCAGGTCGGCGCCGCGTTTGCGCTTAAAGCGGGCCGGGATTACGTGTTGCCCTATTATCGGGACCTGGGGGTCGCGCTTGTGTTTGGGCAGACGGCGACCGATGTGATGCTGAGCGGGTTTGCCAAGTGGGAAGATCCCAACAGCGGCGGGCGGCAAATGCCTGGTCACTTCGGATCCCGGAAACATCGCATTGTCACGGGTTCAAGTCCTGTTTCCACGCAAATTCCGCATGCGGTGGGCGTTGCGCTGGCAGCGCGCCTGCGCGGTGAGCGGTTGGTTGCCTACACTTCGTTTGGAGAAGGCTCGAGCAACCAGGGAGATTTCCATGAAGCGTGCAATTTCGCAGGCGTGCATCGCCTGCCTGTGGTGTTTTTCTGCGAAAATAACGGATACGCGATCTCTGTGCCAGTTAAAAAGCAACTTGGCTGTGAGCGGGTTGCAGATCGTGCGGCTGGGTACGGATTCCCTGGGGTGACGGTGGACGGCAATGACGTTCTCGTCGTGTACGCTGCCATGAAAGAGGCTGTGGAGCGAGCTTTGCGGGGAGAGGGGCCGACGCTTGTCGAAGCGCTTACATATCGACTGAATCCGCACTCCAGTGATGATGACGATCGTGTATACAGGACGCGTGAAGAGGTGGAAGAGGCGAAAAGTCGAGACGCGATCATCGCGTTCGGGCAGTATTTGCAGACGCAGGGGTTGCTCAGCGAGGAGGCGGTCGACGACCTTCGCAAAGAGATTGCCCAACTGGTCGACGCGGCTACCGCGTATGCGGAGAAAGCTTCGTATGCACCGCCTGAGGAAGCGCTCAAATACGTGTACGCAGAGTAAGGGGGAGTCGCCATGACTGTCAAACTCTATATTGATGCGATCCGCGATGCGATACAGGAAGAAATGCGCCGCGACGCCAGCGTCTTTGTGCTGGGAGAAGACGTCGGAGTGCGGGGCGGAGTGTTTCGCGTGACCCAGGGTCTCATTGAAGAGTTCGGTGAAGCGCGCATCATGGACACACCACTCGCTGAATCAGCCATCGCTGGCGTTGCGATTGGCGCCGCTGCTTACGGCATGAAGCCGATCGCAGAGATTCAGTTTGCGGATTTCATCATGCCCGCAGTGAACCAGATCATCAGTGAAGCTGCAAAGATGCGGTATCGCTCCAACAATGACTGGCACTGTCCGCTCGTCATCAGGGCGCCTTACGGTGGAGGTGTGCATGGCGCACTGTACCACTCGCAAAGTTTGGAGGCGCTGTTCTATCATGTTCCTGGTTTGAAGATCGTTATGCCGACGACGGCGGCGGACGCCAAGGGTCTCCTGATCAGCGCGATTCGCGATCCAGATCCTGTGCTTTACTTTGAACATAAGGGCATGTACCGACTGATCAAAGACGATGTGCCTGACGGAGAGCACACGGTGCCGATCGGCAAGGCGGCGGTGCGGCGGCAGGGCGTGGATATTACCGTCATCACGTACGGCCTCATGGTCCACCATGCCCTGGAAGCGGCGCAAGAGCTGGAGAGCGAAGGCGTGTCGACGGAACTCCTCGACTTGCGCACCGTGGCGCCGCTTGATCGCGATGCGATAGTGGCGGCGGCCCGCAAAACGGGGAAGGTGCTGATCGTGCACGAAGACAACAAAACGGGGGGCGTAGGCGCCGAAGTGTCGGCCATCATCGCGGAAGAGGCGTTGTTTGATCTGGACGCGCCGATCGCCCGGCTGTGCGGACCGGACATCCCCGCCATGCCATTTAGTCCGCCGATGGAACGCTTTTATATGCTGGATCCTGATAAAATCGCGACAGCCATGCGACGATTGGCGGCGTTTTAGGCCATTTAAGATGGGGACACGCATGTGGGGAAGGAGTTTTGCTGCATGGCAGAAGTAAGGATGCCAAAGCTTGGCGAGAGTGTGACAGAAGGTACGATTGGCAAGTGGCTCAAGCAGGTGGGCGACTCCGTCTACAAATATGAACCGATCGCGGAAGTGACGACTGATAAAGTCAATGCGGAGATCCCATCGGATTTTGACGGAGTGATTACGGAGATTTTGGTCGGTGAAAACGAGACCGTCAAGGTAGGAACACCGCTTGCCGTCATCGCGCAAGAGGGCGCAGACGCTGCAGCGGAGGCTGCGCTGAAGGTGAACTCGGACGCAACGCCATCGGACGGACCTGCGGGTATACCCGCAGGTTCTGAAACGGACATCGCGCGAAACAGTCGCCAGGCCGGAGCAGCGGCGGCGGACCCTAACGCGGCAGCCACACCGGACACGGCGCAAGCCCTGGCCCCCCAGCACGGCGCACCGCACGGCCGATACTCGCCTGTTGTGTTGCGGATGTCCCAGGAACGCGGCATCGACATCAGCAAGATCAAAGGATCGGGCATCGGTGGACGCGTTACGCGAAAAGATGTATTGGCGTACGTTCCCGTCGCAGGCGATCATGTCTCAGTCGATGCGCCGTCATCAGGACGTGAATCAGGCGCGCATGCGGCGGACTCAACTGGCGCAACCGCGACATCGTCCGATGCGAGTGGTTCCTTGTTCGCGTCGGCAGTGTCAGGGGAGTCGCCTGCACGCGAAGAGTGGGTGCCCGTGACGGCGATTCGCCGCACGATCGCGCAACGGATGGTGCAAAGCAAACAGCAGGCCCCTCATGCCTGGATGATGGTGGAGGTGGACGTAACCCCTTTGGCGCGATTGCGCGAGAGGGAGAAAAATGCCTTCAAGCAACGCGAAGGAATCGATCTGACCTATCTGCCGTTCTTTATAAAAGCGGCCGTTGAGGCGCTTAAAGAGTTCCCTATGGTAAACTCAACCTGGGCTGACGACAAGATCATTGTGAAGCGTGATCTTCATATCTCCATCGCTGTCGCAACGGAAAACGCTTTGGTGGTTCCTGTCATCAAACATGCAGATCGCCTCAGTGTCTCAGGATTGGCGTCTGCCGTCTCTGACTTGGCGCGCAAGGCCAGAGGAGGCAAGCTGACTTTGGACGACGTGCAGGGTGGAACGTTTACGGTCAACAATACCGGCGCTTTTGGGTCCATTCTGTCACAGCCCATCATCAACGCGCCGCAGGCGGCGATCCTGTCTGTAGAATCGATCGTGCGCAGGCCAGTGGTGCGCGGAGATGATAGTATTGCCATTCGATCAATGGTAAACTTATGTATGAGCTTGGATCATCGCGTGCTGGACGGGTGGGTTGCCGGACAGTTTTTGCGGGCCGTCAAACTTCGGCTGGAGCAAATGGACGAACAGACCAGTTTGTACTGAGTTCAGATGTCCTCTCCAGTTGTGGTGGTGTGTTCGTCGCGGCGACGCGATGGACACCTTTTTTCATTTGGCCTATAGAGATGCAGAGAGAGGGCAAACATATGAAGAGTGCTGAGAGCGATATTGTGCATTCTGCGGACGCGGCAAACCGGCCTCTTCGCAGGCCCGAATGGTTGAAGGTGCATCTGCGCACCGACGGTGATTTTACAGAGTTAAAGACAATCATGCGTCAGGGTCATCTGCACACCGTCTGCGAAGAAGCCCGGTGTCCCAACATTTACGATTGCTGGTTTCATCGTACGGCAACTTTCATGATCCTTGGCAGCGTATGCACGCGCGCCTGTCGATTCTGCGCGGTGACGGCAGGAAAGCCCACGGAACTGGACTGGGAGGAGCCGGGGCGGGTCGCAAACGCCGTGGTGCAAATGGCTCTGCGCCATGTGGTGATCACATCGGTCGCTCGCGACGATCTTGAAGATGGCGGCGCCTCCGTATTTGCCGCTTGCATTCATGAGGTGCGCAAAGCCAGTCCGGAATGCGCGGTTGAGGTGCTGATTCCCGATTTCATGGGTCAACGCGAAGCGTTGCAAACCGTGATGGATGCGCGCCCCGACATCCTCAATCACAATATCGAGACAGTCCGCCGTCTGTCGGACCGTATCCGCGCAAAGGCAAAATATGAACGGACGTTGGAACTTTTGCGCAGAGCGCGCGAAATGCAACCGACGATTCCCACCAAGTCGAGCATTATGTTGGGCGTTGGTGAAACATGGGAAGAGATTCTTTCCACCATGGACGATTTGCGGGAGGCTAACGTCTCCATCATGACCATCGGCCAGTATTTGCAACCGTCACGGCGGCACTTGGCGGTGGAGCGGTACTATACGCCGGAACAGTTTGCCGAGCTAAAGCAGGAAGGGTTGCGGCGGGGATTTGATCACGTGGAATCAGGGCCGTTGGTACGCAGTTCGTACCATGCGCACGAACAGGCAAGCGGCGTCATGACCAAGTGATACAAAGGGAGGGATTCAGACGTGAACGTTGTCTTGTATTCGAGCACGGGATGTGAGTATTGTAAAAAGATCAAGGCCGATCTGACCGCCTGGGGATTGCCGTACGAAGAGCGCAACGTCACAGAAAACGAAGCTTTTTTCAACGACCTGCATGGACAGGGGATCTATTCGGTGCCGGTGACCTTTTTGGACCAC
>JAJZEE010000093.1 GCA_021805735.1 Bacillota bacterium | reverse complement strand
AAATTCCTCTATTTTCATCATCAAGTATAGCGGCCGATGCGAACAAATGTGCGTCCACTGCGCGACTGCCCTTGCGCAAGAAGGACGCGCGCGCGTCCATGGCCTCTTAGCGATACGATATCGCCAGACTGAATTTCTTCCGATGGATCGGTACAGACGGAGAAGTTCAACTGTACGTCTCCCGACCTGATGGGTTCCAGCGCCTTTGTCCTTGACAGTCCGAACGCATGCCCCACAAGCGCATCGAGCCGCAGACTCTGCATCGTTACAACCCGTTCGGTCAAAACTGGAGGCGCAATCCCCGCGATCGCACCGATTTCCACTGGGCCAACCCGAATCGCCGCGCGGCCCGCTCGTACCCAATTGCCCAGAATGACAGGGGCAATGGCCGTTTTACAAAACACATAGACGCCGCCCTGTACACCAAATGCAATGTCGCCAACGCGATCCCGTTTGATGCCCAAGCCCAGCAGCGAACCGAGATAGTCCCCATGGGTTGGCGGAGGGTCTCCTGTTCCGGGTATGACCCGCAGACAGCTGATCGCAAAGTC
The DNA here is from genome assembly GCA_021805735.1 of Bacillota bacterium. Taxonomy (GTDB): domain Bacteria; phylum Bacillota; class Bacilli; order Alicyclobacillales; family SLC66; genus JAKADD01. The sequence goes on along the minus strand of JAJZEE010000093.1, from coordinate 14,803 downwards.
GTCTTCCTGCGGGTTGGGTCCACCCATCTCATAAAAACAGCCGCAAGCGCGCTCCGCGTCTCCGTGTCCACCGTATGTACGCCACGAAACCCCTTCTGCAGCGGCGACCACCACGCCGATCGCAGCCTCGCGCGGGGTCAGAAAATCAGTTACATTCAGTTGTTTTGAGGTCCGGGCTCGCGTCGCCCATTCTTCGAAGCGTTTGGCGAGGATCTGTTCGGACGGACGAAAGTGAATCCTCGCTTCGTCGCGCATTTGTGGTCTAACCTGCCTTTGCGCCCATGTCCATTCTTACGACAGGCCAAACAATTGTAGAATATATTCCAGCACCCACAGCAATCCGTTTTCCGCAAAATAATACGCGATCACGGCGACGATGAGCGATAGGTCCAGGTAGCCGGCGCCGATTCTCACCGGTGGGATAAACCGACGAAACAGCGAGAGATACGGTTCCGTCACCCGAATGATGGCGCGGCCAATGCCCATCGACGCGACATCCGGAAACCATCCGATCAGCATGCGCGCGAGGATGCAATACCAGTATAGATTCATGACCCATAAAACGAATTGACCGATCAAATTGTCACCTCAAGTGCGCTCTGCCTTCACCTGCTAAATATTCACTCATCGTGCCTTGAATATCCACGTTCTCAGGCGCGCAGAGAAAGATGTGATGGCCCAGTTTCTGCATACTTCCGCCAAGAGCGTACACGCAGCCGCTCATAAAATCAACGACCCGCAATGCCTGATCGTAGGGAGCGCGGTGCAAATTGACAATGACCGACCGATGCGCTTTCAGGTGATCGGCGATCATCTGAGCATCGTCGTAGGAACCCGGTTCCGCGAGAATCACTCGCACCTGCTTTTGCGTGTGCAAATTGACCACTGTGCCGCGACGTCCGGGCGCCACAGGTTCCGTTTCCGGTTCGTAGGCGGTGTCGTCAACCAGTGTCTCTTCCTCCCCTTCGTCATCGCCAAGCCCCAGGAAGTGCATGACGCGGTCGAGCATGAAATCACATCCCCTCTTCATGAATCTATCAACCTCTAAGATACACTATTAGTGCGTGTCCGAAAAGAGGCGAAATCCCGAGCTTTTTTAAGATGTTCCTGACGCGACGAGCAAGCGGCCCACGCGCACCATGGTCGCCCCTTCTTCAACCGCCACGTCAAAGTCATTGGACATCCCCATTGACAATTCCGGAAGAGAAACTCCGCTCGCTGTCTGCAGGCGGTCACGCAACATCCGCAACGCGGCAAAATCCTGCCGTGCGTCCTCCGGGTCGTCAACCTGACGGCCAATGGCCATGAGTCCCCTGACATTGACACCGGACAATGCCCTACAGTGCAGGAGCAAGTCGAGGGCTTGCGCGGGCGCAATCCCTGATTTTTGCTGTTCGCCGGAAATGTTCACTTGCAGGAGCACCGACACGGTTTTCCCAAGCTGGTTCGCGGCCCGCCCAATCTCATCGGCCAACTGCGGCCGATCCACACTGTGGATCCACGCAAAATGGCGCGCCACTGCCAGCACCTTGTTGCGCTGCAACGGCCCGATGAAGTGCCACGTGCCCCCCGAGAACGCCTCCACCTTGGAACTGGCAGACTGCCACCGGTTTTCTCCGAAGTCTTTCAGCCCCTCTGACTGCAGGGCCAGAACCCGCTGAACATCCACATACTTTGTTACCGCAATCAAGCGCACTGGTTCCTTGGCGCGACCTGTTTTTTCCTGCGCCTGCCTGATCCGTTGCGATATGACGCCCAGACGTTCACGAACCTGCAGTTTGTATTCCGTATCAGTCCACTGCACGTGGTCAGAATCACTCCCTCAGACAGATAAATCCGCCCTGACGACCAGTCACGCCATGATCGCGGCGATGTGAAAAGTAGCCGTCCATGCAACTGGTGCAGACACTCGTATCCAGGATGTGAGCCGACTGGACGCCGAGTGACAGCAACTCGTGGATACAAAGCGTTGGCAAATCAAGCATGACGGCGCCGATGGCGCGAGCAGACCGGGGCAGGTCAGGCGCATCTGCGCCAGGACTGAAACGGCGATACGCAGTTGTCACGGCCCTGATCACTGGCAAATCCACTTCATAGCAGCAGCCGCGAATCGCAGGACCGATCACAACCCTTATGCGCTCCCGATCGGCCCCGAGATCCTCCATGGCATGGATCGTCGCCGTAACCACACCCTCAGCAGCTCCGCGCCATCCCGCGTGGGCGACGGCTGTCACAGCGCCACGGGAGTCGGCCAGCAAGAGGGGAACACAGTCGGCCGTAAGCACAGCCAGCGCCATGTTTCGTTCCCGTGTGACCATGGCGTCCACACCGGGCAACGCGTCAGCGTGATCGAAAGCACCGCGACCCTGCAGTCGTCGATCTACGACCGCAACCGCCTTTCCGTGGACCTGTTGCGCATAGGTGACGCGCGCAGGAGGTATGGACAGGAGCTTCGCCACAAGCGCGCGATTGTGCAGGACATCCGTTCGCTGATCAGGCACGTGCAGCCCAACATTGAGCGATTCAAAGGCGCCCCTGCTCACACCGCCGTGACGACCGGAAAAGCCGCCGTCGACATTGACACCCAACCATTTGCCCACGTTAAGCCACTGCGCCAAACATCACACCTCCATACCGTGACACCAACATCCTACCACAAAACCGCCGTCAAAAAAGGACCGGTCTCCCGGTCAGTACCCGCTGGACTGTCCACTGGCGCGGCTCCCGGCGAGATAGGTCGAATCGGATGTTACGCCGCCGTGGCGCAGATCCACAAGCACGACATCCGAGCCAATTTTTACGATCTGCGTCCAGGGGATCACAACCTCCTCCCCACCCGCCAACAACCCAAAGAATCTGCCCTCCGCCGGGATGATCATCGCCCGCAAGACACCACTCTCCAGGTCGATGTCAAGATCCCCGATCGCGCCCAGTTTCCTTCCATCCACGATGTTGATCACATCTTTGGCCTGCAGTTCTGAAGCCCTCATTCGCCATCGCCCCGTTTTCGGCGGCAACCGAATTGGCTGCACTCACTCTAGCCTATGACAGCGCACGGCAAGTCTTGACGTATCAATCTGATTGCCGCAATCACGCGATGCAGCGGCGTGGAGTTTATTTGATGTATTTTTGCATGTGCACGATGGCGGCTTTCTCCAGGCGCGACACCTGCGCTTGGGAGATCCCTATCTCATCGGCCACCTCCATCTGTGTCTTACCTTCAAAAAACCGCATCGACAAAATTCGTTTCTCACGATCGGACAGTCTTCTCATGGCCTCCTTGATCGCGATGCCCTCGATCCAGGAACTGTCCTGATTTTGCTCATCACTGATCTGGTCCATCACGAAGATCGGATCTCCCCCATCATGGTAAATAGGTTCAAACAGAGATACGGGATCCTGAATAGCGTCAAGAGCAAACACGACTTCCTCTTTGGCGACTTCCATTACCTGTGAAATCTCTGCAATGGTCGGCTCGCGCAAATTTTGATTTGTTAAACTATCGCGTATTTGCAACGCTCTATAGGCGATGTCACGCAGTGATCGACTGACGCGGATCGGATTATTGTCGCGCAAGTATCGCCTGATCTCTCCGATAATCATGGGAACGGCATAAGTCGAAAATTTCACGTTTTGGCCAAGATCAAAATTGTCAATGGCCTTCATGAGTCCAATGCAGCCTACCTGAAACAGGTCGTCGACGTATTCTCCCCGGTTGTTGAAACGCTGTATGACAGACAGGACCAGGCGAAGGTTGCCGTTTACAAGTTTCTCCCGCGCCGCCGTCTCACCGGACTGCAGGCGCGTAAACAGATCTCTCATCTCGGCATTGGTCAAAACGGGAAGCTGTGACGTATTGACACCGCAGATCTCGACTTTATTGCGCTTCAAGGTCTTCCCTCCAAGGCACCATTCCGGTTCAATTCGTGTACCAGTATGTCCTGGGGAGGGAGAATTATGCAGCTATATCATCTTGTTGAATTCTTTGCGCAACCGCTTGATAATGCGTTTTTCCAGCCGTGAAATGTAAGACTGCGAGATGCCCAGCAGGTCCGCGACATCCTTTTGCGTCATCTCCTTTTCACCGGCCAAACCGAAGCGCAGTTCCATGATTCTGCGCTCCCGATCTGTCAGCTTGTCGAGAGCTCCATAGAGTAAAGTCCGGTCAACTTCCTCCTCTATGTCTCTGTAGATAGTGTCGCCTTCCGTTCCCAAAACGTCTGACAGCAACAATTCATTGCCATCCCAGTCTACGTTCAGCGGTTCATCAAACGAAACTTCAACCCTGACCTTGTTGTTTCTGCGCAGAAACATCAGGATCTCATTCTCAATGCAACGGGACGCGTAGGTGGCGAGCTTGATTTTCTTCTCCGTATCAAACGTGTTAACGGCCTTGATCAGGCCAATGGTTCCGATAGAGACCAAATCTTCGATATTGATCCCTGTGTTTTCGAATTTGCGAGCGATGTACACCACCAGACGCAAGTTTCGTTCGATCAGCAATGACCGGACAGCCTCATCACCGCCTGGCAGGCGTTCCAGCAGGAATTCTTCTTCTTCGCGCGTCAGTGGAGGCGGCAGAGCTTCGCTGCCCCCAACATAATAGATCGGATCCGGGCTGGCGCCCAGTTTAAGCAGAATGCGAAGAACGAGTAGCCTCGCCTGGAGACGTATGCGAACCGGTAGAAACACTGCTCTCTCTCCCTTCTACGAGTAAAGCCATGACGCTGGCGGGCAGAATGCAGTCGTACTGATCTCCCTTGGAGAGCTGGTGCAGTTGCAAGGCTACCAATATGGGTTTCAGTGACACCGCGCCACTGTCCAGAAGCGCCACAGCGTCGTCAGGGCGAAACGCCATTAGATATCCGCCGTGTCCACCCACGCCTCGATAGGGAACGATGCAGATGCGCTTGGCAAATTTATCTAGATCGGCGGTTTGACCGTACAGCACCTGCAACGGATCTTGCCCGGCGCCGATAGCAGATACAAACTCGGTAGGCAGCAACTCCATAACCCTTTCGGCATGCACCACTGCCACAGGCGTCCGGGTCACCGGATCGGCGAGGGCGTTACCCGTATCCAGCAACGCCCTCACCTCGACGCTTCGTTCCTCTACGGACAGGCGCGCGACCACGATTTGTCCACTGTAACGCCTGTGCTGCACCACATGCCCCCACAGAGCACGCACTGCGATCAACGCCGTCGGGAGTCCGATTACCAGTCCGAGAGAAGACATGCTAGTCCACCAGGCAATTTGTCCGCGAATCAACATCAGGCCGGAAAACGCGGACGTTTGCGGTGCAAACAGGCTATGCAAGCCATACACAGCGCCGGCCGCGGCAAATGTGACGGCATAAAACGCGGCCACCAGTTTGGCCATGCCAAGTAACCGTGAGTAGCTGAACCGCGACGCCAGACGAACGGAAAACGCGATATCCACCATGACCAGCGAACACAGCCATTTCCACAGGAACGTCCGCAACCATCCAGTGCCAGGAAAGAGTGTAACCACGGCATAGAGCGACCCCGCACCCGCCGCGGCGATGGCGCGCCGTATCGTGATGCGGCGGCGCATTAAAGAGGCTGTGATCAACAGCAGACACGCATCGACACAAAGATTAATAGCAAACGCGATATCCACGTAGACGACCACACGAGAACCCCCCTGTGGGTGAGTGCCCACAGTATAGTACATGTGTATTGCGAAGTTTGTCAGAACTTGCCCGCAGCGTAAGAAAAGAATCGACATTGCCGGCCGGGTTGGGAAGGTTTCAAAAGATGCCGTTGCTCCCCGCGAAAACCTTGACATAACGGATATGCCCCGTTACCCATAAATCTGCCCGGAACCATGATGGTTCCGGGCAGATTTATGGGTACACTGCCGATCCTGACGTCAGTTGCCCGATATAAAGCAAATCTCTATATTGCCAGTGATTGATTGGCCTCCTCATGCGATGGCGACGCGCCTACGGACGGGGATTTTGTCGATTGCGTAAAAATGCCGGTATTTCCAGATTGTCACTGGCGCCCGTCGGACCAGGCTGTCCTTCCGGCTTGCGCAAAAAAGGTTTCGGCGCCGCAGTGCCTGGGCGGTGCTCGAAACCGGTGGCAATCACTGTAACAATCAGTTCATCCTTAAGATCAGGTTTTATCACAGCGCCAAAGATCAGGTTCACTTCCGCGTCAGCTGCCTCCGCCACGATATCGGCAGCTTCCGTCACCTCGAACAACGTGAGATTTTCCCCACCCGCGACCTGGATCAGGACACCTCGAGCGCCATCGATGGATGTTTCCAGTAACGGGCTGCGAATAGCCTTTTGCGCGGCCTCGGCAGCCCGTTTCTCACCACTTGCCACGCCTATGCCCATTAGCGCAGAGCCGCGTTCGGTCATGATCGTTTTCACATCGGCGAAGTCAACATTGATCAGCCCAGCCTCGGCAATCAGGTCGGAAATGCCGGACACACCCTGGCGCAGCACGTTGTCCGCTTCGCGAAAAGCCTCCAGCATCGGTGTATTCTTCTCGACGATTTCCAGTAGTCGATCATTCGGAATGACGATGAGAGTGTCAACTTTCTCCTTTAAAGCCGCGATGCCGTTCTCAGCCTGCGTTAAACGACGGCGACCCTCAAAAGTAAAGGGTTTCGTGACAACGCCTACAGTCAGAGCGCCCAGTTCCTTTGCTATCTCCGCGATCACAGGCGCTGCGCCCGTTCCCGTGCCTCCGCCCATGCCCGCCGTAACAAAAACCATATCGGCGCCCCGCAAGGCGTTCATGACCGCTTCCCTGCTCTCTTCAGCAGCCCTTTTACCAATGTCCGGGTTGGCGCCCGCGCCTAGACCGCGAGTCAGTTTTTCACCGATCTGAATGCGGTCAGGCGCTTTTGAGAGATGAAGAGCCTGCGCATCGGTGTTGACCGTAATAAAATCTACGTTGCGAACGCCTGAATCGATCATTCGGTTGACCGCATTGCACCCGCCTCCGCCCACGCCAATGACCTTGATACGCGCAAGCGAATCCAGTTCAAAATCGAACTCCAACATCACACGTCCTCCTTGACGCCCTATATGACACGCACGGAATATACAACTAGATGAAATCCTGAAACCAACCCTTGATCTTCTGCAGAGCGCTCTGACCGCCCCTGGACCGCCTTGCCTGCGTGGTCGCGGCGACCGTCTGCCGTTGGTAGTGCCTGGAGACATACTTGATCATCCCGACACAGCCCACATAGGATGGATCGCGTACTCCTACGTAATCGGGTATCGCTACTCGAACCGGACCATCAAGCACCTGTTCCGCGAGTCTGTCTGCCCCTTTCAGTAACATCGATCCTCCAGACAGTACGTACCCGCTCGGCAACCCTCGCGGATATCCCAACCGCTCCACCTCATACCGGACCAAAGAAAAGATCTCTTGCATACGAGGTTCAATAATATAGGCGAGTTCGACTGTTGTACACTCCCGATCCACACTACTACCTATTCGCGATACCTTGAATTTTTCCTCTTCACGCGCCATCGAAACCTGCGCCACACCGTGCCTGCACTTAGCCGTCTCCGCGGCGTCAGTGCCCGTTTGCAAACCGACCGTGATATCGCTTGTCACACTGTCGCCGCCGACGGGAACGACCGCAAAACGTTCCAATGTTCCCCGTTCAAACACCGAGATCGTCGTCGATCCTGCGCCAACGTCAACCAGCACCACACCGAGTTTTTTCTCATCGTTTGACAACACCATGCCAGCCGCAGCGAGAGGCATGAGTACCGTTCCAGCCACCTCGATGCCCGCCCGTTCCACACACCTCAAAAGGTTGTGCAACACCGTCCGCGAGCCCGTGACGACGTACGTGTCAACCTCAAGACGCACCCCGATCATGCCCCGGGGATCAGTCACCTCCTGCAAACCGTCGACCGTGTATTCACGCGGAACAACGTCCACGATTTCCCGTTCGGCAGGCAAATTGATCACCCGGGCCGCCGCGATAACCCGTTCCACGTCTTCATCGCCGATCTCCCGATCCACGGCGGAAACTGCCACGATGCCATGACTTGGTTGCAGGGAGATATGACTGCCTGACACCCCGACGTAAGCTACCCCAATCGATATTCCAACCATGCGTTCCGCATGATCCACCGCCGCGCGAATCGCCGTCACCGTCTTGTCGATGTCGACGATAGCCCCTTTTTTAATCCCATCGCTTTTTGCCGTACCAACACCGATAATATTGACATTCAATCCGTCAAGCTCGCCGATGATCGCACGGACTGTCGAGGTTCCAATGTCCAATCCGACAACAATATCTCCCTTGGTCAAGGAGTGGCACTCCCTTCTCCAATCAACTTCCTAAAAACAGTCTTTATAATTATACCATTCTATCTTAGCATGAAAATAACTACTGATGGGAAGGGATTTTTCTACGCTGCAAGAACAAATGACGAATGGTCGCCACATTATTGAAGATCCGAACACCAAAGGCAACCACGGCCGCCAAAGTGAGATCGATTCCGAGCAGCGAGCCGATGAACGCCAAGGCTGCCGCGAGCAGCGTGTTGGAAAAAAAACCTGTCAGGAACACGCGATGGTCAAACTCGTGCTGCAGCCCAGACTTGATTCCGCCAAACACCGTATCCAGAGCGGCGAGAATTGCCACCGACAGATAAGCGGCATACTGAATCGGCAGGCGAATATTGACGGCCATTCCGACGGCCAGGCCCAACAGCAGTCCGATCACCGGTATAATCACCATTCTCATCTTAAATACCAACCTCCGTAGAGTATTGACCGGGCAGCGGGCCGGTGTAAGCGGGCAACGCGATGGGTGTCTTGCGAAACTGTGAGACGGTAAAGGACTGCTCCAGGATATTGAACTGCTGTCCCAGCGCTTCTGCAGTCAGGATTGTGACCAAGCGACTGGGCGATCCGACCGCCTCGATCTCATAAGGCGCGAGAACGGGTTGCCCGTTCACCTGTACGACACCGGAGAATGGTCCAGCATTCGCGGATAGTCCGTGTACAGAGCGAATGCTGGACGTGGTGACAAGCCGCTGTCCGTTAATGGCGATAGCTTGCGCGCCGCCGGCCTGGAGCGCGTTGACAACAATCTGCAGTTGTGTCGCCTCGTCTACATAGCTGAGCCCCGGAATGATCGGCAACTTCGGATCAAAAGCGATGCTGATGCGGACACCAGGTCCAGCAACCGTTGTCAAACCCGCCTGTTTCCCGAGTTTGGCAAGTTCCTGCCGCAAATCAACGAGACCGATTCTGGCATGCACGGATACTTCCTCTAGGGCACGCAGTTGCGCATCGTCTGCGGCAAGGGCGGCGGTCAACACGGTGGTTCTCGCGAGGGCTGCGTTCAGGGCCTCACTCTGCGACAGATAAGAGGCATACGCCTGCGCTGAGGGTGTGCGGTCAATGTGAAACTCCAATCCAAGCAGAATTCCGAGCGTAACACTGACGCCAAACAAAGCTCTCATGGAGACAGGTTTCACTGTTGCGCCTCCCCTGTTTGCGCCAGCAGGGCGGGTTCGTATGCGGGAATGCGGATGCGGCGCTTCTGCTGCGGGCGGGTCACATCGAGACCCCGGTTTGCGCCGCGCAGCGCGTCGAGTACTCCGCCAGGCAAGTTGAGGGCTGCTGCAAGCACGGAACTGTCGCCGATCGCGCGTATGACAAACGGCGGGCCAAGGCGTACATTCCCCACGCGGACAACCGGCCCGATACAGTACACTCCGGTTTGCGCCGAGATGCGCGCTGAGTTGATGGAAACAGCGTCTGCGCCCGCGACAAACAGTTCATTCACAACCGAGCGCAGATCCCAGTCATGGGTGATGAACCGCGCCATGTCAGGCCCACTCATGCGACCGTCCGAGATGGTGACGACAACGCCTGGTCCAGTGAGCGCTACCGTACCTGCCAACACCCGCGCGGCATGCAGTTGACGTTCCACAAGGGCGGTCGCACCCCCTCGCCGGATGGCATCCGCCTGCAGCACCAGCACTCTGCGCATTATGCCGGCCTCCCGCTTCATCAGCGACTGGTTTACGCTGTCGACCGCCGCGAGACGCGAGCTCACGCTGGCGACATCGGGCAAAGCAGACCAAATGGCGGCGCCGCCCAACGTCACGTCGTGGTACTGCACCGACACCATCAGGCCAAATACCGCGGCGACGATGGTCCACGATGCGACAACGCGCCGGCGGGGAGCCGAGTTCGATGCGGTGCGCGGCCATTGCTTCACATCCCGAACCCCCTATTTGCGATAAGGCTTATACACTCCGTTTTGGCTCGAAATCAGGTCAACCATGCCCGGCCCCACATGCAGCAGCGCCAGTTTGCGCCGAATCGCGTCGTAAAGAGCCAAAGAAGCCCTGATATGACTGATGGGCATACGAATTTCAAAACCATCGCGCGTAAACGCCAGAATACTGAGTCGTCCGTTCATTGGTTCCACGTGTAATTCAGAGAGTTGGGCCACCTCTGCGGAAGGAATGCCTGGCAATTGACGACAGATCGAGAGCAGTCCAGAATTTTGCAGTTTACTGCCCAAACTGATGGACAGCGGTTGCGAGGTGGACAGAATAGGTTTGTTTACGCCGACGCCGGCCGAATCGTTTTCCAGGACCGTTCCGTCAGCCAGCACCGTGTAAAATCCCCCGTTCGCCTCCAGTAAACCGGCCACAGATCGCTCCACTACGACAATGGTCACGGACCGCCTGAGAAAATTGCGCTCGATGCGCGCGCTTAGCAGCAGCGGGAAGTCCGCCAGCAAACGTTGCTGCGCGCCGGCGACCGGTACCTTGAACAGATTTTGTCCGTCCTTTATCCCTGTGTCGCGGATCAGTAAAGCGGCGGCAATGTCCGCAGCTCCAGTCACGCGGACAGTTTTAACCGTCGCCAGCGGTGAACGAATATAGATGGCAAACAGGACCAATATAAAAAATATCAGGATGAGCAGTGTATACGTAATCCTGCGTTTATAATTAGCGGGCGCCATTTCGGCCACGTCAGGACTTGGCTCCCTTCACTCGGCAGACCTCTTCGCATTGACAAAAGAGGGGCACAGCGCATGAACCCTGTACCCCAATACAGAGACAAGTCTCACGCGACGCTATGCGTCCGCCTTTTTCCCGATCCGTCGCTTTGCATCTCTCACTCTGGTAATTCGTGCCCCCAAATCCTGCAATTGCAGTTCCAGCGCCTCATAGCCGCGATCGATATGATGGACCCGTTCGACCACTGTCGTGCCTTCCGCAGCAAGCCCCGCCAGTACAAGCGCGGCGCCGGCGCGCAGATCGGTAGCCTCGACCACCGCCCCCGACAGTTCCTTTACTCCCCGCACAAAAGCCGAGCGGAGATCAACCTTGATCGCCGCGCCCATCCGCTGGAGTTCACTGACGTGCTGAAAGCGGTCCTCAAACACCGTCTCCGAAATGACGCTGATCCCATTGGCCAAAGTCAGCAGGGACATGAAGGGTGCTTGCAAATCCGTGGGAAACCCCGGGAAAGGAGCGGTTTGAATGCGATCGACAGCCCGCAATGCGCCTGTGCGTTTGAGTTCCAGTATATCATGCGAAACAGTGACCTGCACACCTGTTTCGCGCAATTTGGTGATGACGGCCGTCAGGTCCGCAGCCCTCACATTGCGCAGTTGCACGTTTCCCCTGGTAACTGCAGCCGCGAGCAGCAACGTGCCGGCCACGACTCGATCCGGGGACACGTCGAACTCGCAACTTGCCAGACGCGGCACACCTTCAATCGTGATCGTGTCCTCTCCGGCGCCCCGCACTCGCGCCCCCAGCCGCACAAGAAAGTCTGCCAGATCCCGAATCTCGGGTTCCCGCGCCGCGTTGCCGATCACAGTCTCCCCATCCGCCAAAGCGGCCGCCATCATCAAATTCTCCGTCGCGCCGACGCTTGGATAATCAAGAAAGATCGTGGCGCCCCGCAGGCGTTCCGCTCTACACTCGATAAACCCGTGCCGATCGGTGATCTCCGCCCCCAGTAGTTCCAGCCCCTTCAGATGGAAGTCGACCGGACGAGATCCGATTGTACAGCCGCCAGGCTTTGAAACACGAACGGAACCAAAGCGGGTCAACAGGGGACCCATCAAGAAAATCGACGAGCGCATGAGCCTCATCAGATGCTCGGGCACGTCGGTCGTGTGGATCGTGCGAGGATCCACAGTCACATTCCCATTGTCATATGTCACGCGGGCGCCCAATGAGCGCAAAATGTCCAGCATGACATGGATGTCGTCCAGATTCGGCACATCGTGCACAACGGTTTCGCCATCAGCCATAACCACCGCCGCCAGAATCGGCAGCGCGGCATTCTTTGACCCATGTACCCGTATCGAACCACTGAGACGCTCACCGCCTTCAATGACTAAACGCTCCACGTTCGTCACCTCCGCGCCTCGTCCTCTCCTACCACTCGAACTTCCGGTTCCAGCTTGACGCCGAACCGTTCCCACACCGCGGTCTGCGCAAGGCGCATGAGCGCCATCACGTCGGCCGCCTGGGCTTGGCCCAGGTTCACGATAAAGTTGGCGTGGAGATCAGAGATCATCGCGTTTCCGATCCGCTGACCTTTCAAACCTGCGGCTTCGATCAGCCTGGCGGAAAAGTCTCCGGGGGGATTCCTGAACACGCTCCCGCAACTCGGCAATGACAGGGGTTGGCTCACAATCCTTCGCCTGCTCCATGCGCGGACACGCTCCTGCATTTTTACGCGATCACCCGCCGTCAACGCGAACGTCGCCGTCACCACCACCAGGCCCTTTTCCCCAATACCGCTGTGGCGGTACGCAAACGCGAGGTCTTGCGGCAGCACTTCCAATACCTCTCCAGCACGATCGATCACTGTGGCCTTCGCCAGCACATCCCTGATCTCGCCCCCGTGCGCGCCGGCGTTCATTGTGACGGCTCCGCCAACTGTTCCCGGAATCCCTGTCGCGAATTCCAGTCCAGAGAGACCGCGGCGAATGGCAATATGCGCTGCGGACACGATCGTCCGACCGGCCAGCGCGGTCAGAGAGAGCTCAGATGTTTCGACTGCCGCAAAGTCGTCGCCCAGTTTCAGAACGACTCCCCGTATGCCGCCGTCCTTGACAAGCAGGTTACTGCCCCGCCCCAGCACAAAAACTGGCAATTCGTGCCGCCTGGCGCTGGCAAGCGCCGCCTTCACCTCCGTCAGTGTGCCGGGAATGATCAGAACATCCGCCGGACCGCCGATACGCCAGGTCGTATGCCGAACCAGCGGTTCGTCATAGAGGACGCTCTGCGCGACACCTGCGAAGACTGACTCAAGCGACCGCCGATCCATAACCAGACCTTACCCCTTTCCGCGCTCCCCTGAAAAGACGATACGCCGACCACTCGGCGCTGAAGTCCTGTGCCGAACGTCGCTGTCCGCTGACGTACATCATCATATGTAAACACGCGTGCTTGGTGACACTCGCCTATACACGTCACAGGTTCCCGAGGCGACCGTTCCCGCCAGGTTCGAACACTCAGGATGGCCGAGCGGTCAATCGGTCGATTTCGGCGCCAATGCGCGCCAGCGCATCGGGTCTCCCCAGTTTTAGGCTTGCCCGTCTCATCTCTTCCAGCGCGAAACGGTTATGAACCAACTGTTCCGCCAATCGTTTGAGCGACTCGCCGCTCAACTGCGCCTCATCGAGGAGTTTGGCCGCGCCCGCGTTCACCAGCGCAGCCGCGTTGTAGTCCTGGTGCCGATGCGTCACGTACGGCGAAGGAATGAGTACGGCGGGAACACCCAAGGCCGTGACCTCAGCCAGGGTGGTGCCTCCCGCGCGACTGATGACCAGCGCCGCGAGCGACAGGAGGCTTGGCATGTCGTGATAGAACGGAACGATCTTCACTGCGGCCTTGAACGTTTCCGAAAGAGACTGAGTGCGATTCGAAATCTGTTCATAGTGAACCTGCCCCGTGACCCACACCACTTGATAATCCATGTCCTCTTGGCTCAATAACCACGCCAATACGGCGTCGTTAATGGGGCTCGCCCCGCGACTTCCACTGGTAATCACAACGAGCGGTCGCTTGCGATCAAGATCTAACCCGGCAACCGTTGCGGTCACATCTTCTTGGGCAATCCGCACCACCTCGGAAGCTCGCGGATTGCCTGTGACGACAACGCGTTTGGCGTGTCGAAAAGAGTCAATACCCGCCTCCATGGACAACATCACCGTATCCGCTACTCTGCTCGCCATGCGGTTTGCCAATCCGGCAAACACGTCCATTTCCAAAATTGCGGCGGGAATACCGAGAGAATACGCCGCGAACACCACTGGCGCCACCACATAACCACCCGTTCCGATCACAAGCTGCGGGCGAAACCGTCGCAACACACGACGGGCGGTCCATGCACTCGTAATGGCCAACCAGGCTGTTTTAACAGCTTGCAACGACAGTGATCGTTTTAGACCCTGAACCTCGATAAACTCGTAAGTAAACCCTTCTCTGGGCACTATGTCGCGCTCCAGACCATGTTTCGTTCCGACATACAGGATCTCGGCCTCGGGATATCGTTCCCGAATATAGCGTCCGATCGCCAGCGCGGGATAGATGTGCCCGCCGGTACCGCCCCCTGTGAGTACAACCCGCATCTCGTGTCGCCGTCTCCTTCTCTTGTCAGCATGGTCGCAAGGACAGTCACCGAGTCCGGGCGTGCGCCGACGATATGACGGAATCCCGGAGCATTCAAGATTACCTCTAGTAATGGGCGTATCGGGAGATGTTCATGAGAATACCCACCGCAGTCAACATCAGGGTCA
>JAJZEE010000092.1 GCA_021805735.1 Bacillota bacterium | reverse complement strand
GATGACTGGCAATATCTCCAAATTGTTCTCGAGCGCGAGGTAGACGTTGGCAAGTGTCTGCGCCTCTATGCCCTGCGCGGCGTCCACGACGAGCAGCGCGCCTTCGCATGCGGCGAGACTGCGCGACACTTCATAGGTAAAGTCTACGTGACCCGGCGTGTCGATCAGATTCAGCGTGTATAGCTCGCCATCATCTGCGGGATACGTCAGGCGCACAGCCTGCAACTTGATGGTGATGCCGCGTTCACGCTCCAGATCCATCTGGTCCAGCACCTGATCCTGCATCTCGCGCGAGGTGAGCGCTCCCGTATATTCAAGAATCCGGTCGGCCAATGTCGATTTGCCGTGATCAATATGCGCGATGATGGAAAAGTTGCGGACACGCGAAATGGCGTCTGACACACAAATCCCCCTAAAACGTTAGACAAGTAAAAAACCATTGCCCTTTATTGTACGTTACCGCACTGTAAGGAAGCAATGGCAGAAGCGAAGTCGAACGAAGTCGCGAAGTCATCGGTCGGGAAACGACCTCCCTTCCCGAATCATCGTAAATCACTCACCACATTACTGACCGCCCGTCAGCGGTACTCCGACCTGCTCGACAGACGGCGCCGACGGGGCGCGTGTGGCGGCGGCAAACACGTTCATGAGCCATTGATGCACTTGGCGCTGCAGTAGCAGTCCCAAATCGACTGCGTCACTCTGAATATAGGCATTGGCAGGGTTGCGATTCTGGTCAATCACACGATCCAGCGTATGCTGCAGCGTAGGTCTTGGAACCACTACCGCCCCCGCCGCAGAGCCTGAACCTGTCGATCCGCCGGCGCCAGAGATCGCTGATGGCCCGCTTCCGGACAACGATCCACCCAACTGTCCTCCACTGACAGAGGCTTCGGCGGCGCCTGTGACCACTGGTTGTCCTTCACTCACAGTTGCAACTGCCGGCGGTTTCGTTGCAGCGGCAGTTCCCGAACTCGTGAACGCCTGGTTTTGTCTACCTGACTGATATACACTCGCCCCTTGATTGGCGACAGTCGTCTGAGCCACGGCGTACGAAGGAAAGGGAACGGCTGGCGGCATGTCGAGCTTTGTGACAATGACGTGCATAAAAGCGGCAATCATGAAAGCTCCGCCGCTCACAACCAAAGAACTGACCACGAGAAACAGCATCACGCCGACAAATTTTCGCAATCCGTGCGGAAGTTGACTGCTCTTGGCCAATCTGTCGGCCACCCCCTTGCGGAGTTCATAGTACTGAGGAAACATCCGGTTGCCGATCTCTCTTCTCATGCGATTCGCCTCTTTGTCATTCTATCTGTACCAGATTGGTATGATAGAGTGGACAAGAGTATTCCAATACGCAGCGGCGCGCATGGCAGCCAACTGTGTGAGTGGAGCAGTGAACGCCCATCATAGAAACAGGTCTAATGCGTCAAGGCCTTGGCCTCTTCGATTGTCATGGCAGGATGCAACGCAACATTCAGCCCCATCCCCAACACATGCGCAATGTCCTCGACAAACTCGTCGATCTCCTTCGGAGTCACCATAAGATTGTTGCCGAGTGGCTGCAGAACCTCGGAGATCAGCGCGCGCTTCTCATCCCCGGTAAACTGATTCAATATCTTGCCCGCTCCATTTCCGGGAACTTTGTCTTCCAACTGGCGCAGCAACAGATCCATCGCATCAGAGGCGATGGTCGCCGCGTCAACCACAGTGGGGATGCCCACCGCAATGACGTCCACGCCAAGCGTATCGCGGTTCAGCGCCCGTCTGCGGTTGCCGACGCCCGCTCCGGGCTGGATTCCAGAATCCGCTATCTGTATGGTGGCGTTGACGCGTTCCAGCGAGCGAGAAGCCAGAGCGTCGACGGCTACGACCAGATCCGGATGGACCCTGTCAACAATGCCCTGCACGATTTCGCTGGTTTCAATTCCCGTTAGCCCCAACACGCCAGGCGCAACCGCGCACACGGCTCGAAATCCCTCCCCCAGGATCTCCGGCATGAGGTTAAATAGATGACGCGTGATGAACAGATTTTCCACTACAAGCGGGCCCAGCGCATCTGGGGTCACGTTCCAGTTGCCAAGGCCAATTACCAACACAACAGCATCTTCGGCGATGTGAACATATCGCGAAAATTCCTCCGCGAAGCGGCGCGCCACCCTCTCCTGCAAATCTGGATCCTTGTGGCGAAGTTCAGGCACGTCAAGCGTCGTATATGTTCCCTTGAGCTTCCCAAGCTGTCTTGCCGCCGAATCCGTGTGAAGGATCAGGCGTGTCACGCGGATCTGCTCTTCTTCATCCGTTTCCACCTGCAACCCGCGAATTCGCTTGTGCGGCCCAAGCGATTCATGGGCTTCAAGCGCCAGATCTGTCCGAACACTTTGAAACCCTTGAGTCATTTGTTCAGCGTCCGCTTGTGCCTTGCCTCGCGCTTTGGATAGACGGTTCCAACGCACAGCGGCCCTGCGTGGATACGGATTTCGCATGTACTGACCTCACTTTGCAAAGAGATGACCTATCGATTCAGATCATACGTTTCCATCATTCCCAACCCTCAGCCGACAGATTCGGGTGAGCGCAAACAACAGGGAGTGGACTGACACGAACCCATGCGTCAGCACGGAAATCGCGAACCCATGGGGTTGATTCGCCCGGTCTGCCATGGTAGAATGAGATCTGTTTATTTGCAGAGGTGCAATGTAAGGAGGTGAATTCAATGCCGAACATCAAGTCCGCAATCAAACGCGTAAAGATCACGAAGGTGCGCACACTGCGCAATGCATCCGCCAAGTCGGCGCTGCGCACCGCTCTGAGAAAGTTTGAACATGCTTTGCGCGAACGCGACATGGAAACGGCGCAAACCGCCTTGCATAACGCAACCCGTTCACTCGATAAAGCAGTGACGAAAGGGATTGTACATCGCAATTATGCGGCCCGGAAAAAGTCCCGCTTAACCAAACGACTCCACAAGGCCGCCATCTGATACGACTGGAGACAATGGACAGCTGAACACAGATATGAGAAAGAGGCGGTCTATAAACCGTCTCTTCTGGTATTCTCATCAATCGATCGCCAAATCATCCCCGGTCGTTCTTTCGAACAGCAAGTTCCTGTTGGGCGAGTTCTATAAGCCGTTTTACCATTTCTCCCCCGACCGCCCCTCCCTTAGTGCCCGCTTCCCGGGTTGTCATGTTTCCGCCATCTGCTTCCTGCGCCCTTTCTCGATGATAGACCAAGGGCTGAGCGGTAGAGCTGTGATCTTCGAACGAACCGCCGCTCTGTGGATCAGTGCTCTCCAAATGGCGCGCTGCGATATCCAATTTCATGGATTGCAACGCCTGGCGAGCTTCGGGTACCAATAAACGCCGTCTCCCCATAATCATATCTCCTCTTTACGCCGTCGCGATGTGACGCAAGAACCACAAATCAAGAGCTGCGCGTTCACTGCACTTTCCGGATTTGACGGCGTACTCAAGATCAGCAATCGTCACGAGTTCCCGTTTTGCAACGTCAGCAGACACGGCATGAGCCTGTTCTCGCGCCACCTTTAGAGCATAGGGGTGCACCCCAAGAAGAGCGGCGAGCGCTTGATCCGACTGGCGCGGGTCGTCCTGAACGCGCGCGATCAGTCGATATTGTCGCGCGAGCAGGGCGAAAAACGAGAACAGCGATTCTTGACCCGCGACTTTCTGGTAGAGCCTGTAGGCCTCCGCGTATCGGTGTGCAACCGTCAATCGAACAACTTCAAAGATGTCCATGCGACTCGAGTCGCCGATCAATAGGTTTAGAGTCTCATCGGAAATACGGTCATTCGTTGCCAGATAGAGCTTCAGTTTTTCCGCTTCACTAGCGAGATTTGCGAGTGATTCGCCACAACGGGCCAACACCCGATCCATCTGCGGCGCTGTTATGCCAGTGTCTGAACCAAGGAGGTCACGCGCTAGAAGTCGCCACTGCTCACGCGTATGTTTAGCGGCGTTGATCAGTGTCAGAACTGGGCTCGCGCGCATCTGCCTGACAGCCTTCTTGCGTTCATCCAGTTTTTCACCGGCGGCATAGAGAATCAGCGGGCGAGATGGAGGATGCGCCAGCAGCCAATCCAGTTCCTCCACGGTCACTCCACCACTGCCGCTCGCCCTATTCGTCGTGGTTGGATACTCGAAATCGGCGCAAAGAACGATTGCCGGTTCCGCCAATAGTCCCCCAGTATCCGCGTCAGACAGAATGTGGCCAAAGTCGTCGGTCGCCAGAGAGCGACGCACTATCGCCGCGCCGGCCCCGGCTCCAGCACTGGCGTCCTGAAGTCGTCGCGCCAATATTTCACCTGCGTACCCATCACCGGCGCCGTATATAAAGTAAAGCAGTCCGCCGCGACCTTTGCGTACATCCACCAACACTTCATACAATGATTTTTCCAACAGAACCGCCTCACTAATGTTGTTCCCGAGCAAGTGGCCGTTTGTTCCGGGAAACCATCCTCAGCCCACCCAATTGTATCAGATACTTCACCTTCGTGAGTTCCTTCGCAATAGCGGCGACTGTTCCAGACGTCGGCATGCCGGCGACTACACCGACCCCGACGTCGCGCCCGAGTGAAGCGAGTGTACCGAGAATCCTTGGGTGGAACGTCTGCAACGGCTGATCGTGGATCGCCGCCAAAACGTTGACGCCCGCCATTTCGCCCATCTGCGCAGCCAGTTGCGCGGTTGGCGGCAGCGGCTTCCTGGCAGATACGAATGCCGCACAGTCACCGATTACAAAGACGCGTTCATCGTCTATCGACTGTAAAAACTCATTGACCTTGGCCCGTCCGCGTCCATCGCACGTAAAGCCTGCAAGAGACAGGAGGGGATTAGCCCTTACGCCCCCAGTCCAGACTATCGTCCTGCTGGCAATGACTTCTCCAGATTCGAGGTGAACTCTGTGTTTTTCTACCTTCACGATTTTTGTGCCAGTGCGAATGCGAACGCCCTTGTTCTCCAGCACAGACCTGGCTTTTGACTGCAGGTTCTCTGAGAGTGCGGGAAGAATGACTGGCGCCGCCTCCAGGTTCTGGACCTCCGACAATTCTGGGTCAATACCGCTGTGTTTGCATAGATTCGGGAGCCACTCGATCAGTTCCCCAGCGAACTCGATGCCCGTCAGTCCCGCGCCGCCTATGACGATGCGCAAACGAGACTGGTCACCGTCCGCTTTGTAAGTTGCGAATTGGCGTTCTATGTGCGATCTGATTTGTCGCGCCGTCTCCACGGAACGAAGTTGCAGACTGTGTTCAGCAAGCCCGGGAATGCCAAAAAATTCGGGGGCGCTTCCCAACGCGATAATGGCGTAATCGTAAGGATATGAGTTTTGTCTGCCCTTAACCTCGCGAGCCTCACGATCCATGCCTATAATTTCGTCCTTTACCACGATCGATGACGGGCGCCGAAATATTTCCCTGATCTCGATTTTGTAATCGTCGACGGTGTGTCGGCCGCCTGCGGCCTCGTGCAACCACGTAATGAATTGATGGTAGGAATGCTTATTGACCATCGTAAACGCCCGTTCCGCCCGTTCCAGTCGTTTACCCGCCATTACGCCGCCATAACCGGCGCCAGCAATCACAACCCTGGCCATGATGACCGCTCCCCTCGCACTACTCACACTACTCGCACTACTCGCGCAGTGTGAGTAGTGTTCGCCAATGCACGATTGCACATCCCTGTCACAGGATGTGCAACGATTGATCCGGGAGTACGACTTTGGTTCCCGTGGTTCCGGGGGCTTCGGTACGATCCTGGCGTTCCGGCGGCGTTGAAGCGGACTGCACCGCCACTGCAGCAAGAAACGCCGTAACGACTAAGGAAATAAATGTCGATCGACCCAAGTGAACGCCTCCTCGCGTCCTTTCAGGTACATGCCAATCCGGGCCGTCGTCTCGAGCACTTCCGCCAGCGTAGAGAAGTCCGGGGCGTCACGTAAACGGTACGCATCCGCCAGGAGCTTTTCCGCCAACAGTTCGACATCCAGCGTATCTGTTACAAGCATGGTCTCACCTTCCACAATCTAACACTCTACACGCTGTTTCATAACTACAAGTATTTACCGCGCCTGCGATAACTATACCTGTTCCAAGCGCCCAAAAACAGCAGGATCGCGCCATAGTAAAGATAGACTGCCACGCTCCCCGGGGGGACACGGCGCGTGAGCGCCAGCGTACCCAGCCACAGTACACCGCCTTGCAGGAGGGTAAAAAAAGCGGTGAGCATGGGACGAATCGCCGTTCCCACAGCGGAACTTGTTAGTCCGCCTAGACACAGCAGCAGTGAGGCCGGTATTGCCAGTTCCAGGAATGGATACAGGACGATGTTCGCGACGAGCGACAGTAGTGAAAACTGCCCAAATTCCATAGCAGCGAGCGGTGTGACGCCTATATCTGCAGCCAGTCCGCGGCCGATGATCTCGGCCAGTTTACGCGGTCTCAGGCCACGCAGTATGCTCGCGCGCAAAATCTCCGGTAACTGCGCCAGGACTGTCACAGCGCAATATGACAGCAGAATTCCGGGATCAAACACCGCTTCGGGTTCGATGGCCATCAGCACCCCTAGCGCGATGACGTTGCCAGTGACCTTGTCCGCCGGTCTGTTCCAAAGTGTCGCTGTCATCTCGTAACCATACGCCACCGCTGCCCGTACGGCGGGCGGCGCAAAACCGGTCAATAGGACAAGCAACACTGTACAGACAACGCCCACCGGGTACCACAGCGCCCTTCGTCGGAAACCTCGCCGTACAAGTCTCACCACGGGGGCAACCGTCATTCGGACAGTGGCGCCTGAGGCGACCAACGCATGCACGATGCCGATTGCGGCAAACACTTTGACGACCTGTCTATTCAGAATACTCCGGTCGCCAATGGAAAAGGCCAGAAGAAACCCGCTGGCAGTCGAACCGTATACCGCGCCCAGCCTCTTTTGTAGCAAGTCCAGCCCACGGCCCTGCACGGCATAAAGATCAGCGCCGTCCGGCATCCCTCCGAGTCGATTGATACCATAGATCGAGCCGGTGCCGAGCAGAGTGATGCCTCGACGCAGAAGCGCAATCGCGAAAGGGCCAGGACGTTGCGCGTGAATTCGAATATACACTGAGATATAGTCGCCCGGATGCAAACTCATGACACTGTCGTAGAATCGCAAAAAAGTAATCGACCTGCCGCTTGTAAGTTTCGTGGCCGACGGACGCCCTGAGGACAGCGTGAGCCAAATGGTGGGACGCGGCGAGGAGAGTTGTAGCAGACCCGTTCGACCGTACACCGCCAAAATACGACAGGGCCCCCCTATACTATGTCCTGATGACTCCAGTACACCATCGATCTCCCCGACAACATCCACACTGTCGCCCCTGTTCCTTGTGAATGTTAACAGTTGGGCCTCCCGAGCGTGTTCCGCCGCGTGCGCGTGAAGGCCATAGAACGAACCCGCCGCAATCATGACGCATGCAACGAGTACGCTTGTCGCAAGAGATGTGGTGATAAAGGAGGCTGGCGATGATTGGATCCATGAAGCGAGTGGCGAGGGAACCGCAGTCATTCGAACACGTCGCAACAGGACAGTCTTGATTATGACAGCCGCCAACATTAAACCGCCCGCGATCAAGACCGTCCACAATACATAACTTGCCAGACCACGCAGAGCAAGCGTCGTTCCCAGACAGGCGGCAAGACCGTACATAGCCGCTGTTCGATACATAGATCCGCCTTCTCTCGCAAATACTCTATTGGATCTTGTCAGTTTGTGTCGTCCTTGATAGAATGCTTGTAGAGTGATATCGCCGAATCCGATCACTCAATCGGTACGGGGGACGCAACACCTTGGGGTGAATCTGTAGAAGCTTCGCAGAAGGGCAACCTTTCGGCCCTAACCCGTCAACTAACCTCGGAGGCTTGAGAAAGGGGCCTATTCTTTGCGTATAGCCACTCTTGTGGCATCCCTGTGTCTAGCGGGAGCCACTTTGGTGAATGCTGTATTCTCAAGTCCTGCGTTTGCGGCGACATCGGATGTCTTGATGCAGTTAGGCAGCAACGGCGCCGACGTCGCAACACTCAAATCAGATTTGGCGGTACTCGGGTACTATCCCAAGTCTGTAAGCATCACAGAGCACTTTGGCCCCGTCACTTCTCATGCAGTAAGTGCCTTCAAAGCGGGTCACCGGGATGGTTCGGGCGATGCCGTGACGGCGCAGTTGTTTTCGGCCATTCAGGCATCCGCCGCCGCCGTTCGCGTTGAAACGCTCAGTCAGCGCATTATTCAGAAAGCCAAGACGTACCTCGGCACGCCGTACGTTTGGGGTGGAACAAGCCCATCGGGCTTTGACTGCTCCGGGTTTGTGCAGTACGTGTTCAAGCAGTTTGGCATCTCATTGCCAAGGACTGCGGCGGCTCAGGCCACAGTCGGAACCTTCGTCAAGGAATCAGATCTTCAGCCTGGCGATCTGGTATTTTTTGATACGACGGGCGGGATATCACATGTCGGAATCTACATAGGCGGCGGCAAGTTCATCGATGAGGCCAGCACGAATGTAGAAATCGATAATATCAACAATCCGTATTATTGGAGCAGCCGTTACGTTACGGCCCGAAACGTACTGTAACGGCTGGCGCAGCTTTTCTTTGAGCCGTATCGGCGCACACCGATGCGGCTCCTTGTTCCGTTATTGTTCCGTCATACCATCTACAAAGTAACGTAGGCTCTGATTTTCTCCAGCAATTTTGGACCGATCCCATGAACGAACCTCAATTGAGCAAGAGAAGAAAATAAGCCGTGCGCCGTCCGATAGGACAGGATAGCCTGCGCTTTCTTCATGCCGATACCCGGAAGCTCTTCTAGCATCGTCAAATCACACCGATTGATGTTGACGCGTTCACCCGGTTGCAGTTTATTCTTCCGTCCGTGTCGATGACGCGCAGGAACCTGGATGGGTATCGTACCCGTGCTTGGTTCCGTCGCGCCAACCGTCTGCGACACTGTTCCGTCAACCGGAGATGCAGCGGTCACCTGGACGCTTTCGGGAACAACCACTTGCGTACCGTCCTCCAAAACCGCCGCGAGATTGATGGCGGCAAGGTCGGCGCCAGGGGTAGCTCCGCCAGCCGCCTGAATCGCCGCCTCAACTCTGGCATCAAGGGGCAGGCTGTAGAGACCTGGGCGCTTCACCGCCCCCGTGATGTAAACCGTCATGCGCGGACCGCCATTTTTGGCGACTGGAATTTTCCTGGTTCGGGTCTGCGCGACTCCAGTTCTGGGATCTGCTGACGCCGGAACAGATCCCCTGACTGAACTCTCTGCAGCAAACCACCCACCGTGAGTAAAGTAAACAATCCAGCCAGTCAATAGAAGGGCGCTGAAGATCCACGCGAGACTGCGCTCTGGTCGTTGCATTGCAGACACCAAACATCCCTCCACCGCGTATTGTTCATTGATGCCTGTTCGCGGCAGCATGTCCGACTCCTCTTCACCATTGTGTGTTTCACAAAAAAATACCGGGCGTTTTCCGCATGGCGCTGAGTGTGGTGGAACAGGCTCCACAACAGACTTCCCTGCCGCCGCGCGGCTCCATCGATGGAATAAAAAAGCGCCTGCAGCTTCTTTTCAGAGATGAAAAGCCCGCTCGCCAGGACGGATCATGCATTGCACTGCAGCGAGTTTTGCGGCCTTTGGGCCGCACCTGTTTGAGCGGCAGTGCAATGCATGATCCGTCCTGGCATGGCAGCGATAAAGCGGCGACAAAGCAGCGATAAAGCGGCGACGACGGTACTTTCAGAATAGAGAAGACCGTGGCGGCTCCCCATCTGACAACGGCCGTCCGACCCACGCATGCACCAAAGATGCAAATGTAGTACAATGAGGCGGAAACGTCGGGGAAAGTAGGTGACTGCATGCTGACACCCAGCATGGAGGATTACCTTGAGAAGATCTATGAGCTGATGAAAGACAAAGGTTATGCCAGAGTGTCCGATATTGCGATCTCACTTTCGGTGCAGCCGTCTTCCGTCACTAAAATGCTGCAAAAACTGGACGAACAGGATTACGTCACGTACGAAAAGTATCGCGGGATTGTCCTGACCAAATCCGGTGAACAAATGGGCCGGGCTATGAAGCAGCGCCACAGCATGCTGGAGGATCTGTTGCGCATGCTGGGACTGGAAGAGGAGATCATTCGCGTGGACGTCGAGGGGATTGAACACCACGTTAGCCCACAGACGTTGTGCGAACTGACGAGTTTAGTTGAATTTTTCCAGAATAATCCGGGTATTCTAACTTCGTTTACCGCCCACCGTTTTTCCCGCGCCAATGACGAGCCAGCGACGGACATCCCCATTGACCGAGAGAGCATGAGCGACGGCGAGTAGATTGAGCGGCCGTCACCGCGCAAGAAAGAACCACCGCAAAGCCGTGTCCACGCTCTCCCCGGAGATTACGCGGGCATGAATCGATGGCGCCTGGTCATTCATGTCTCTGTCTGTCACCAGCGTAACCGCCCGATCGTCACTCCACCCAAAAGAGAGATCGCCTGCCACGCTCACCTCCGCAAATCCTGCGCGGCCAAGCGCTGACACGACGTCCGGCAATGGATAGGCCCGTTGTCGATGTTCTTCGTCAAACCGTCGGTAGAGTTCTTTGCGTTCACGGGAAAAAAGTGTCAAATCATAAACGACTGTCTGCGATGACGGGTCAACAGTCGTATTCATCAACGCCACGGCATCTGGAGTCACGTCGTAGTACACGTTGTTCCCAATGTGATGAGTAATCTTATGGGGGGAGTGAAGATCAAACAGGAACAGGCCGCCTGGCTTCACAGCGCGCCGAACGGCGGCAAATGAGGCGGTCAGTTCCTCCATGGTCAGCACGTAACTCAACACATCACAAAACGCCACACAGCCATCCGCTTGCTGAGGTACCCGGAGATCGGCGGCGGACGCCTGCAGGAAGGAGACGCGATGAGAGGCGCCCGCCATACGTTCCGCCGCCACCGCCAGCATCTGTTCGGAAGGATCGACTCCAGTGACAAAGCGCGTCCGATCGAGCAGTCCCGGAATCAACGCGCCTGTTCCGCAACCCAGATCAATGAGCTTGGTCGGAACGATTCCGGTGTATAACAGAGCATCGTCAAAAATGGACAGGAAGCGCTCATAGGGCACATCCCGCATCAGGCGATCATAAACGGAGGCAAAACCTTCATAACGCAAACGGAACTCCTTCTCCTTGTCGCATGATCGACGTCTCGAACGAATCGGCTATTCATGGTTCGCGGCGATTGTCAGACGCCAATGACGCGGGTTCAAACTGTCATCGTCAGTCTGGGCGCATCGCCCCACAGCCTCTCCAAATCAAAGAAGCGACGTTCCTCTTCCTGAAACACATGCACCACCAAATCCCCAAAATCGAGCAGCACCCATTTGGCGTCGTCCATGCCTTCTATACCCTTGCAGGGAACGCCCGTCTCCCCCATTTTTTCCTCCACCGCATCCGCAATAGCCTGTACCTGAGTACGCGAGTTGGCGCTACAGATGATAAAATAGTCGGCAATGACTGACAAACCGCTGATATCGAGAATCACGACATCCCTGGCCTTTTTATCTTCCACCGCGTCCGCTGCGACGTGCACGTACTCCTTGTACTGATCGCGCATGCACAAACCTCCTATGGGATCATCTTTATATTTTCACTGTACGCCATTGCCACTGTTTCGTCTATCCCCAGCCATGCCCGATTGCGCAGCGCGACAGTCTGCCAGGCGATCGACCCATGTGTGTCCAGCAAAAACTCAATGCTCGCGTCAGCGACACACGCCACGGCTAGCAAAAGATCCATCCGAGCAGCCGCGCGCAGTCGTTCCACGCCCACAAACATGCGACCCGGTTCAATGGCGTCAGCGACAAATAAGACCTGCGCGACCTCGTCCATGTCGGGATGACCCAGTGTATGGTGGGCAATCGCCAACCTGATCTGGGCATCGCTGACGCCAAAATCCCGGCCCAAACGCGCAGCCGTCACTGGACCGTGCCAGGTTGCCGCATCCCCATCTGGCAACGGCTCACCCACATCATCCATCAGTGACCGCAACCCTGAAGCCGGAACTTCTCGCAGAATGTCGTGAAGCCACGCGGCAAGCTCGCACTTCTCCTGATCGACGCCAAAGCGCGCGGCCAATTCGCGCGCGGTGTCGACCACCCCGCATACGTGCAGATAGCGACGTTCAGACAATCGTTCACGAACCAATGTTCCCCAATGATTCACGCGCGATACAAACCCTCCCTCGCGATGAGTTCGAACACCCCTGCGGGCAACAATGGCGCGGCCAGCAAACCCTGCTCAAGGCGAGCGCGAAGCCACGTACTGGAGATATCCAGAGCAGGCATATCGATCTCTATGATTCGCGCTCCCTTTATGCTGCGCGTAACCTGGACGGCAACTTCCGCCAGGTCGATTCGCGGTCGCGGCGCAACGGCCAGTGTGACCAGGTTGGCAACGTCCACGGCCTGTCGCCAGTTGGGGAAGTCTTGCAGCATGTCTGCCCCCAGCAACCAGAACAGTTGGTCTGTCGGGAACTCCGTTTTGTACGCGCGCAGCGTGTCGATCGTATAGCTGATCCCCGGTCGCTCAATCTCTCGACGTGACACGATCAGTTGTCCAAAGGGCGCCACCGCGCACTCAGTCATCCGAACTCGCTGCTCCGCAGGCGAAACAGCGCCGTCAACTTTATGGGGAGGCAGACTGGCTGGTATGAATTCGACCACGTCAAGACCCAGACACTCAATGGCCAGCGCCGCCATCATCAGGTGGCCAACGTGGGGCGGATCAAAGGTTCCCCCGAACAGTCCTCGTCGCATGCCCCATCACCGCGGCAACATAATGGTACGATGATCGACAGATTTGCGATATAAGACGATTGTTCGCCCAATTGTCTGCACCACATCTGCCTTGGTGGAACTCTGAATACTTTGCGCGGCATCCTGAACGCTGAGATCCGAATTTGCCAGAACGGAGATTTTAATCAGTTCCCGCGCTTCGAGGGCAAGACCGATCTGGTCCAGCATGTTTTCTGACACGCCGCCCTTGCCAACCTGCATGATAGGGGTCAGGGGATGCGCAAGCCCGCGCAAATATCGAATCTGCTTTGCCGTCAACATCCTGATTCCTCCTTAAAAAGTGCGTGGTCGAAATTGTCCGGATGATTGCCGCACCCATCGCAGCTCGCGCTTTCGTCACTGCTCCAGTCTGGTCAGAGCGGCTTCCTTCATCACAGCGACAGGAGCCGACACGCCAAACCACTGTTCAAAAGCGAGCGCGCCTTGCCAGACAAGCATGCCGATGCCCTCGTGGACCGCGGCCCCAGCCTGTTGCGCCGCCGACAATAGAGCGGTGCGCCGCGGTCGATACACCAGGTCGCTCACCACCATGGATCCATGCAACAGTTCTGCCGCAATGGGCATGTGACCCTCCGAATGGCCGTACATACCAACGGGCGTGCTGTTGACGAGCAGATCGACCCCCTCAGTCCGCAACTCCGCTAGACTGCAACTGCGCACATCGCTGCGCGGATACTGGCGTTTTAGAGCCAGCGCCAGCAATTCTGCACGGTTCACATCCCGATTGCAGAGGATAAGCTGTTCAGCGCCTGATGCCAGGAGCACATCCGCTATCGCCCGCGCAGCGCCGCCCGCCCCGACGATACAGGCGACTGTTCCGGAAAGCGTGATTCCGAGTTCCTCACTGATCGATCGCGCCCATCCCCTGCCATCCGTATTGTCCCCGAAGAGCAAATCGCCAGAACGGACGATTGTGTTCACGGCGCCGATTCGCAGCGCCGATTCCGAGCAGTCGTCCAGCCACTGCAAGGCCCGTTCTTTGTGCGGTATTGTCAGATTGGCGCCGCGATACCCCAATACCCGAACAGCTTGCAGACCTTGCGCAAGATGTTCCGGCGGGAGATCCACGGCGGTGTATACGGCCGCCAGGTTGAGCGCGGCGATCGCCGCCCCATGCATCACAGGCGAAAGTGAGTGCCTGATCGGATGCCCGAGAACAGCCAACATATCGATGTGATCTGCCACGTCTTCAAGCCTCCGCCATGCGCCCCGCACTAACCCTCATATGCTGACGCAATCCTTCTAGGAGCCGATGAGCGCCGGTCTGACTGCGGGTTCCACGCGGTCAGGCAGGTGAACATTCAGGTCGATGTCCTCGCCAGACAGACGCACCCACCCGAGACCGGGCATAACCACATCTACTGGACGCCCCTTTTTAAATCCCATCTTCTTGGACCGTATGTTGCTTAAATCTTCGTCGCACATGGAACACGGCGGCGCCAGCAACTTTCCGCGCTGGCGCGTCCACAAATCATCAGCCTGGACCAGCTTCGTCCGATGAACAAGGAGCTGATTCGCGACATACACAACAAATGGTTGTGCTGGACCCCGAACAAAGTCCACGCGCGCCAGCCCACCCAAAAACAGCGTCTGTCCGGGTCGCAGTTGATACACCCGCGGCCGCAACCGCTGTCCTGGAATGATATCCTTAAGCGATGCGGTACAAACGCGGTCCTGCAGACGATGGATGCCGAGAAGTCCGGGCGTATCGACGATGGTCATGCCGCCCATCAGCTTCATGGCAACCGCGCCCAGTGTGGTTCCTGGAAAGTGACTGGTCGTAAACTGTTGTCCAACATGTTCGTCATGCTGTTCAATAATACGATTGAGCAGCGACGATTTTCCCACATTGGCCATACCGATGACCACGATCGGCCTTCCCTTGGCCCGATCTTCGAGGATGCTCCCCAGTTCAGCGACGCCCTGTCCTGACTTCGCGCTGAGGACGACCGTCTGCGTCACATCGAGTTCCGCCCGGCGCGCTTCTCTCAATAGCCAGTTCCGCACCCCATCGGCCTTTACGCCCCAGGGAAAGAGGTCAAATTTGTTGGCCGCCATAATCACTTCGTGTTGATTCAAGACACCCGTAAGGCCACGCACCAAACTGCCATTAAAATCAAACAGATCGACAACGTACAGCACCAGGGCGGGCTTGTCCAGAACACGCATAACCGCAGTTCGATACTCTTCTTCGGAAATGCCCACAGAACTGATCTGCCCATAATGCTTCAGGCGGTAACAGCGCTGGCACAGAGGATGTTCCCGCATGAAGGCGTCTCCGGTAATATACCCTTTCTCACCTTCCCGCTCCATCTGCAACGGTGCTCCGCACCCTGTGCAGACCATGCTCATCCTGGCGCCTCCCCTCTGTATCAATCCACTGCCTCTGGCGCCGTAAAGTGAAAGTATTCGTCAGAGGGCTGCAGCGGAACATTCCGCAGAACTATGCGCTCCAGCAGACGAGCGGCCCGCGTCCCAGGAAACTCCCTGACGTGTACGGGTCTTACCAGAATTGTATGGAAGCCCATGCGATTGCCGCCCAGTATATCCGTGAACAGTTGATCGCCAACCATGCAAGTCTCACTGGCATTCGTCTCAAGTTTGCGCAACGCCCGCACAAATGCGGCGCGCCGCGGTTTGTGAGCCTTATGTAGAGACTCGATGCCAAGCGGCGCCGCAAACGAACTGACACGCAACTGATCGTTGTTTGACACGATGCAAACCCTG
>JAJZEE010000091.1 GCA_021805735.1 Bacillota bacterium | reverse complement strand
GGACGCATCTGCTTAATCTCATTGACAATCGGCGGAAATGCCAACTCCATAGCTTCAAGAAGACTATATCCGTAAACATGTCGCAGACTCTCCAGCAGTCGATTCAAATCCTGCGAGTCGGACCCTCCGGGCACCATTTTGACGCCGATCATGCCAGACTCTTCGCGCAATCTGTGTATAGTGTTGAGTTCTCCGTTGTGGCCCAGCAGTGAAAACGGTTGAACGCGCTCGGACGACGTTGAGGTATTGGTCGAATAGCGGTTATGGCCGATGGTTACGCGGCTGATAAACGCAGGATGGCTGAGATCGTCAAAATACGCTTGCAGCACAGCGGCGTCACCGCGCACCTTATACACAACTGACGTTGTTGAGAGCGAGGCCGTATGCGTTCCCAACTCTTCTTCTATGGCCAACTGCAAACTGAAACAGGCACTCTCCGAACGTTCGTCATCAGAATCGTCAAAATAGAGGGCGACTTGAACAAATCCCGTATCCTCCGCCTGACCCCCAGGACCAAGCACACTGCGATTCACTGCATTAAAGACGAGCCCCAGAACACGAAATCCGGCGCGTTTGGCAACCTGTTCAAACGCCGAGGTCCAGGTGTCCCGATCCACCTGCGTCCATTCTTTGCAGATCAAATGGCCGACAGCAAATCTTGGATCATAAGCCAGGAGTGGACTATGCTCAAAACTGTGCAAATGCTCGGCCCAGATTCCCCGGGGCAGATCAACGAGTATCCCGCAGCCGTCGCCTTCTTCGCTGACAAACCCGGCCCGATGCCGCATCTGCTTTAAGGCAGACAACGCATGCAGTACATTGTTCCTTGAACCCGCAGGCGCTTTCTCAATCCACGCCACAATCCCACAGGCATCATGTTCCTCTAACTCTACAAATGACACAGGCGCCACTCCTCTCTCTCAGGCGGGCTCTACGAACCGCTATTACGGAAAAGAAAACAACAAAGGCGAAGAATTCCCCACAATCAGGGAACCTCTCCGCCGAGTCTTTTATACTCACGGTGTGGCATGACGAATTTTCGCCTGCACCGCTCGGTCCTGTCCGGGTAAGCGAACCCCAGCCGGATCCCTAGGTGCACTTCCTCTGTAGACAGAAGTATACCCGGAAATGCATAAAAATGCAATGGTCCGTGGCAAGTATGCTAACACACAGATAAACGGTCCGGAAGGAAAAGGATCAGACTCGCCCGTTCCGATAGGCGTCTCCCATCATTGCTTTGAGCGCGTCGCGAACTACATCCACCGCGATGGCGAAACCGATGCCCTGAGAACTCTGACTCACGGCCGTATTAATGCCGATCACTTCCCCGCGCATATTGATCAGCGGTCCGCCGGAATTGCCACGGTTGATGGCGGCGTCGGTTTGCAGTAAATGAGGGTAAGAACGGTCGCCAATCTTCATCGGACGTTCTTTGGCGCTCACAATCCCAACTGTGACCGAGTGATCAAGACCGAGCGGATTGCCCACGGCAAGCACCCACTCACCGACCCTGACATCCCGCGACCGTCCCAGTTGCAGAACAGGAATGGTACGCGGCATGCTGACCTTGAGGACGGCCAGATCATGTTCATAGTTCGTTCCCACAACGCGCGCAGTGATTGGCTTATCGGCGCCCAGCATCTGTACGTTCACGCGCGCGGCGCCATGAATGACGTGTTCATTCGTCAGGATATAGCCACGTCGATCAAAGATGAATCCGGTGCCAATGTTAAGCGCGTGCGGTGAGTTTTCTGGCAACTCCCAGGGCAGGCCGAACGGAAACAGTGAGGCGCGCGGTCGCGCGTTGTCCTGTTCCACTTCAATGTTCACCACGGCGTGTTTAAATCGGTCGACAATTGTCACAAAGTCCAGGGTACCGATCGGTCCCTTCTTAACCTGCCCGCTCGGCGACGCCGATCGCTCGCCCTTCTTTCGCACCACGTTCCGTATGACGTTGCGTTTCGCTTGCAAAGCAGCACACCTCGCATGTATGGCATACGACACCTTATTCGAGGCGCCCCGTCTAGGACTAAGACAAATGACCCGACCGCGTCAGAATGAAGCGACGTCTGACGCCCTTAGGAAAACGGTTGTCAAGGGCAGGTTGACAGCAAAATAAAGGATGGACCAGGAATCGATCCATCCACAATGTTACAGGAACAGTCAGTGTACCTTACAGACAACCATTTATGGGGTGTCCAACGCAACCGCCGCTTTCGCGGTTTGTTGCCCCTTTGGCGCCTCCGACTCGTCCTCCCGGAAAGCCGATGTGCCTGGCAACGGAGGAGAACTGATAAATTTCATGCCCCTTTCGAGCTTGCGATAAAGACCCTGCGGGTCGCGTCCGCTAATCAGAGCGTTGTTGCGAACTGCAAATGGAACGTCAGCGCATGTTCCGCACAGATCCACACAGTCCTTGACCTCAATCTGTTCGTCCGGATACGCTTCCTTCAGGGCCTCATATACGGATTGCGAGTACAGCTCCAAATTCTTCTTACAAAAAACAATACTCAGTGACGAGGACATGTGGCGCATCTCCTTTTGGCGCCTGGTTCTTGTTGACGCCGCAAGTATTGTAACACATCCGATTTTGGAGGCGCCACACGTTTGCATTTGCCATAGCATGCACGTTCACATGGAGAGGGGCGGCTGGTAACGTACGCCATAATTGCCCTTGCACGTACGATAGATCTGGACCAAGGGTTGCTGATGACCTCTCAAAATCTGGTCGTCGCGCACGCACATGGCGACGTAGTTGGCCACTGAACGTGAATCGTACAGGCGCGCTTCATACACCCAAGTCATGAGCTCCCTCCTTGCTGCCACTGCGTCTTTAGGACACAGTCTGCCCTCTGATCCGGTTTCTCATGTAACGGCGTTTGCTTCAATCAGCATGCCCGCGTGCTTCTTGATATTGAGACAGCCGTGGGGAAACAACAGGTATTGCCCGCGAATCCCGATCAGTCGGCCCGCAACGGATTCCTTTTGCAAGTCCAGCGACTTTGCTTTTGGCGTCTCGCCTTCGCACACCGGGTACTGCAGGCTGCATACCGTAAAGTCATTAACGACATACGGTTGCAACGCGTCAGGAAGGCGCTCATACACTTCTCCCGCCACCGACAGTAAGTCCACGGTTCCATATAAGCCCTGCACCATCTTGCGCCAGTCAGTCTTGTCGGGGAGGTTCTTGGCCACCTCCATTTCAAACTCTCCAGCCGCCTTGCGGGTAGGCAGTTCAGCAAACAGCATGGCTTGATGAGCACCCTGATCCACCCACCGGATCCATTGTCGATTCTTTCTGGTCAGCCCTACTTTAGCCTGACTGCTCACAGCCAAATATACATAATGAGGAATCATGCACTGGCTGATTGCAAATTCATCGTCTCGACACGTACCGAGGTGATGGTGACACTCATGCGGTTTCACAATGCACAGATCCGTCTCCGCGAGCGTTGTGACGCACGGAAAACAGTAACCGTTTTGGTACAGTTTCGAAACTTTTCGACCACACGCGACACAGCGCCGCTCGCCGAGAAAGCGGATCTCCACCTGATGTGACAGCCAGTCATTGAGCACCGCAAGATCGTCGCCAAGTCGCCACCGATACGTGATGGGCGCGCTGACTTCATGTTCAAGCGCTTTACTGAATCCGCGCAACTTCAGCCCTCCTTCGGCCAGTACAACATCGTGCCGCCTTTGCATTTTCCGATGAAAGATCTGCGGCGTTTCCGGTCACCCTAAGCGCATCGGCTATTGCTTTCCGGTGACCTGTACAAACCATCATCCCGTTACACCCGAAGGGGGGAAAACTATGCTTGTTCTTGCCGCCGTCATTCCGGCGCTGGCGGTACTCGCCTATATCTATCGGGCGGCTCACCACCGGGAAGCGCCGCAATTTGTGCTGCTGTTGAGCACCCTCGGGGCTATAGCCGTCTTGCCCGCGGGACTCGCGGAACGGTTTTTGCTGGACGTATACAGTCAGACACCGGAACCGCAAAGTGTACTGTTGGCTACCTTGGTGACATCGTTTTTCGTTGCCGGAGCGACGGAGGAATCCATAAAAGGTCTGATTTTCTGGCGTTTGGTCTACCGAAAACCCTTTTTTGAACGACCGTATGACGGTGTGCTGTATGCGGTAGCCATCGGCATGGGTTTCGCAACCGTCGAAAACATTCTCTATGTAACCAGCTATGGTCTGTCCACAGCCTTTGTACGGGCGTTCACGGCTGTTCCGGCGCACGCCCTCTTTGGAATTGTCATGGGCGCCTGTTTTAGTCGCGCGAAGTTCGATGGCGAGCCCGTCTGGCGAGCGTTCCTAGTTCCCGCACTCTTGCATGGGATCTACGACGCGTTTGCCATGGCGCAAAGTTTTTTTTCCAATGCGCTGCTCATTGTCTATCTCATGTGGCTCGTACGTTTTGCCTATCGGCGCGCCAAACCCTTGGCGAACGGCCTGCGTTATCGGGTGTCATGACCGTGCAGACCAAATTTTTGGGGATTATCAGGCAAGCCGTCAAACGTGAATAAGATGCCGTCATTCGTTTTAAAGACGGCAATCTCCGTTCGCTCGTCAATCATCAGAAGGTGAAATAGATTCATATCAGTCTTAAAGTAAGGACTCAGATGTTCATCGTGAAATCGCAAATTCAGCACGCGATAGCGATCTGACCCAGGCACCTGAAACCCTGTCTGTCCAGGCCACTCATTAAGCTTGTCCGAGGTGACAGGCTCAGCCCGGCCTCTTGACCGCAGCAATTCGTACAACGCCTTGGCCGCCTTGGACTTGCGGCTTTGCTCAGTGAAAAGTCCGTAATGCACCTGTATTCCCCTTCTCCGGAAACAAGCAATGCCCCCTTTGGTAAACCAACCGGATTAGGGGGCATTTACTTGGGTATTGCATTGCTACGCTCTATGGGTAGTATAACTGAAACAAAAGCGTAATGGGAGTCAAAATTTGTGGGCTGTAAAGTAAGATGTGGCATGTATAAGACGGATGCTGCGCCCCCAGAACCGCATATACTGCACTGTATGCTTGACTCAGACCCCCTGTCGAGACAGGCGAATCGTTGCTTCCAGAAGAACGCGCGCGCCAAAGCCAGTGGCGCCGGCGGGCTTGTATCCTGAAGTTGTTTCTGCCTGCATGGGGCCCGCCATGTCCACATGCGCCCATTGCGTGTCATTTGCTACAAAACATTGTAGAAACAGCGCGGCGGTTATCGCTCCCGCCGACTCCTTCCCGATATTCGAGATGTCCGCATACGTGCTCGTCAACTGTTCTTTGTATTCGTCCGGAAGCGGCATATGCCACAAAAACTCGCCAGTATCCACACCGCTATGAAGCATGCGCGTCACGAGTTCTTCGGCGCCAAATACGGCTGCATAACGGGACCCCAGCGCGGCGACTGCGGCGCCCGTCAGGGTGGCGATGTCGATCGTAAACGTCGCCCCCAGTTTCGCTGCGCGAATCAGGCCGTCGGCCAACACGAGCCGTCCTTGTGCGTCTGTATCGGCAACCTGAACGGAGACGCCGTTTGGATACTGTATAAGTTGCCCAGGCATCATTGAATCCGCATCGGGGATGGTCTCCGCCGCCGCGATCAGTCCTACGACATTACAGGGGGTCGCGGTCGCAACCAATCCATGCATGGCCCCAACCACTGCGGCGGCGCCGGCCGTATCAAAGCGCATATCGCTGCTATCGCGCTTGCTCTTTAGGCTGATGCCGTCTGTATCGAACGCGACGCCCGCGCCAACGAGCGCCACCAGTGGTTTCGCAGGGTCTGTCACGTACCGGATTTCTATAAAACGCGGCTTGTGCGCGCTCCCTTTGCCTACTGTGTAGACCCCGACAAACTGCTGGCGCAGCAAATCATCGCCGGCGTACACAGTGACAGACGCTGCAGTCTTGGCAAAGTGGCTGACCACAAAATCAGCCAGAACCGATGGACGCATGACGTTGGGAGGTTCGTTCGCCAGATCCCTGGCCAGTGCAGTCGCTTCCGCAAACACCACACCCTGCCTTACACCCTCGGCCGCGTCCTGTCCGGTCACAAAAAGATCCGTAAGCGTCCTTTCAGAAGGGTGGGACTTGTATTGATCAAATGTGTATGCACCGAGTAAAGCCCCTTCCGTGATCGCCTGAGCCTCTTGAGTGGGAGGAAACAGGTTCGGAAGCAAGACGGCGGCGCTGGTCCACCGTTCCTTGCCGGCCGCTCGCAACGCTTGACCCGCCGCCGCCCGCAAGTCATCCAGGGTGACCCGGCCGCGATCACCCAAGCCAACGGTGATCAGACGCGCAAACAGGTAAACTTCACCCTTTTTCTGATGTCTTTGCGCTAACGCGATATTTTCAACCATTGTTGTGGCGTCAGTGACAAATACAATGGCGCCCTCCGGCTGATGTCCGGCGACATTTGTATGAATATACATTGGACCACTCCCGGTGGGCGTTCCTTTTGCACGGCCCCTTGTCATTCACATCTGGACAGCCTTGCCACATAGGCGCGCGATCGCGCATCACCAGTATACCTCGCTTTGCCGTTGTCCGGGAGCACGCCTGTTGTGACATGCCGTGGTATACTACAGGCAGCAAGTCACGGAAGGGGCCACTGTATGCGCAACGAACGAACGTTGCTGGAACGCGTCGTTCTGTCGAAGGCCATTGAGGGAGAATTGCGGACATTTGACATCGATTTGCATGACCTTGGCGAACGATTTGAAGTATATGTATATGACCCCGAAGAAGCATTTGAGGCGGAGCCCGTGGCATGCTCGTCGCTAGCGGAAGCTAAGCGTGTATTTACCCGGTTCATGGAACTGATCGTCGCGGAACCGGTGCGCCAGACGGACTCTCCGTTTGATTTTGCGGAACGCGTCTATGAAAAATTGTTTGACTTTGAGTGATGATCGCAGTGCATGGTTCCGAATTGCGGCGCCCCGCTCAAACGTCGCATTCGTTGCCTCGAACACCGATGTATTCACCGAGGCGGAACTCTGCGTCCTCGTTGACGACGATGACTGGAATGTCAGCGCGTAAGGCCATAAGTGGAAAGCGATTGACTGGATCCATCTCCAAACTGGTTCCTACGACAAGCAAAGCATCTGCAGTGGCAATCCAGTTGATGGCCAAAGAGAGCGACCGTACCGCTTCTCCCTCCATCACAACGTCTGGCCAGACCTGACCGCCGCACGCGCGACATTGCGCAGACTGCCCTTCACGGCCGCCCGCTGTCGTCACCGTTTTACAGGAACGGCAACGCAGGCGCATTAAACTGCCGTGCAGTTCGATGACCTCGCGCGAACCGGCGCGCTGGTGCAATCCGTCGATATTTTGGGTGATGATCCTGGCGCCGCGCTCCGCAAGAATCATGTGACCGATGCTGGGCTGAACGGACTGCCAGGCCGTCATCAGTTTTCTGTACAGCGTTTGAAATTCTGTGACGTGTCTCTGCGCATCGCCCGCTCGAAACAACTCTCTTAGCGGACGGCCTGACCATTGCGCTTCTACCGTGGGCAACCCGCTTGCCACGCTGAGACCTGCGCCCGTAATGGCCACGAGATGACGCGCCGCTTTGCAGATTGCCCGACAGCGCAGCGTGTGCTCTGAGAACGACGACGCACACTCCTGATGCAACAATCATCATCCTCTCTGGTCTCTGTCACAGACAAACAACGCAATTCTGCCATTGAGGTCTTGACGGCGAAGCTCATGATGTAGTATTCTCTGAAAAATCCCATACGATAAAAGCGATGACGGAAACGAACGGACAGCACAGCGCTCAGAGAACCAGCGGTCGGTGCGAGCTGGCAGCTGAGGTCCATCTTCAAGCATTCCCGAGCGAACGGCGAACGCCACAGGCCAGTAGCCGCTTACGCACAACCGCGTTATTGGTTGCGGTTCCCCTAGCGGAACCGCTTGAGCTGCCGATCGTGAGATCGACGGAATGTAGGGTGGTACCGTGAGCGCCTGCCGCTTGCCCCTGTTATTTTTGGGGCAGGCGGCTTTATTGTGATCAGCAGCCGGATAAAGACAGAAGGAGTGGTGGAAATGTTCGCAGAAAAGACAGTTTTACGAATTCCCGGTCCAACCCCTGTTCCTCCGGAGGTTGCAAGGGCCATGGGACATGCCATGGTCGGACACCGCAGTTCCGAATTCTCCGTTCTGTTGGCAGAAGTGCTGACGGATTTGCGCGAACTGATGCAGACTTCAGGGAGCGTCGCAATCCTTGCGGGTACAGGAACCACCGGTCTTGAGACGGCGCTTGTTAATCTTGTCGAGCCCGACGATGAAGTGCTGTCGGTCTCAACAGGCAACTTTGGCGATCGATTTGCCGACATCGCGTCCCGTGTGGGCGCGACTGTACACTCCCTCTCCTACGAATGGGGCCAGGCGGCGCAGGCAGAGGACATCGAGCGCGCGTTGACCGAGCAACCGCACATCAAGGTGGTTCTCGTCACTCATTGCGAGACTTCGACCGGTGTGCTAAACGATGTCAAAGCGATCGCCGACGTGGTGCATCGTCACGGCGGATACCTTGTGGTCGACGCTGTGAGTTCGTTTATAGGCGCTCCCCTTCCAGTCGATGAATGGCGCGTGGATGTCATGGTGACTGGTTCGCAAAAGGCGCTCGGTTTGCCTCCCGGCTTGGCGCTGGTTGGCGTTTCGGAGCGGGCTGCGGAGCGTATGAGAGAGATCCCCCGTAGAACCCTTTATTTGGACCTTGTCCGTTATTTCAAAGACGCGCAAGCGAACACCACACCGTTTACACCACCCGTCAGTCTGGTGTACGGACTGCAGGCGGCACTTTCATTGCTGCGCCAGGAAGGGTTACCGCAGACGCAGCGCAGGCACCTGTTACTGCGCGACATGACGCGCGCCGGAGTCAGAGCCATGGGGCTTCCACTGCTGGTTGCAGAGGACATTGACGCAAGCCCGACTGTCACCACTGTCGGGATGCTGGATTTTGACGCCGACGCTGTGCGCAAAGTCATGAAATCCGAGTTTCATATTGCGATTGCGGGCGGTCAAAAACATCTGTCCGGGAAAATATTTCGGATTGGCCATATGGGTTATATCGACGCAGGCGATGTTCTGCATTACCTCGCCTGTCTCGAGACAGCGCTCGCCAAAACGGGTCATGCCGTTCCACTGGGAGCGGGCGTTGCGGCCGCACAGGAGGTGTATTTGCGTCATGCGCATACTGGTCACTGATCCAATCTCCGAACAGGGTCTCGCAAAACTGTACGCAGCGGATGAGTTTGAAATCGTCACAAAGGTCGGTATTTCCAAGGAACAGCTTCTGGCGGAGATCGGGGAATACGAAGCATTGCTCGTGCGCAGTCAGACCAAAGTGACGGCCGATGTGATCGCCGCCGGAAAACGGCTGCAAGTGATTGGACGCGCTGGCGTCGGCGTTGACAACATCGACGTGCGAGCCGCCACAAAAGCGGGGATTCTCGTCATCAATGCACCCGACGGCAACACAGTGACCACCGCTGAGTTTACGTTTGCCATGATGCTGGCCCTTGCTCGCCGCGTTCCCCAGGCTTACGCCAGTCTGCAGGCTGGCAGGTGGGATCGCAACCAGTATGTCGGCGTGGAATTGCGCGGTAAGACCCTCTGTGTTGTGGGCCTGGGAAGGATCGGCGCGGAAGTGGCGAAACGCGCCCAGGCGTTCGGCATGAAAGTGATCGCCTACGATCCATTTTTGACGGTTGCCCGCGCGGATAAACTGGGAGTGCAGATGGCTGCCCTGCATGACGGTATCCGGGAGGCCGATTTTATCACGGTGCACACGCCGCTCATGAAAGAGACCCATCACCTCATCGCGGCGCGCGAATTCTCGCTGATGAAACGCGGGGTGAGGATTCTCAATTGCGCCCGCGGCGGCATCATCGACGAACTTGCATTACAGAAAGCGCTCGAAGAAGGCATTGTGAGCGGAGCGGCGCTTGACGTATTTGAAGAAGAACCGGCGGTCGCGAATCCGCTGCTTGCACATCCACTCGTGATTGCCACTCCACACCTGGGCGCGTCCACGGTCGAAGCGCAGGTGAACGTCGCCGTCGATGTCGCCGACGGCATGGTTCGTCTTCTACGCGGCGGTTCCTATCCGCACACGGTCAACTTGCCCGCGCTGAGCGCAGAAACCAGGCAGAAGGTGGAACCTTACACCCGGCTCGGCGAGGTGTTGGGCAGTTTCGCCGCTCAGATGAAGAGCGGAGGCGTTGAAAAAGTCGTGGTCCGCTATGAAGGCGAGCCCGCTTCGCAACCGCTGGAACCTATTACAGGCGCGATCCTCAAGGGTCTGCTGACGCACTATTATCGGGAGGAAGTCCATCTCATCAGCGCTTCGTTGATCGCAGAGGAACTTGGCGTTGAAGTCGTCGAGAGCAAGGCTCCGAGACATGAGACGTTCACGAATTATATTGAAGTCGAGGTGTTGGGCGAGGGTACGACAGCCAAAGTCGGCGGCGCCGTCATTCCTGGTCATGGCATTCGCATCATGATGCTCGACGGGTATCCGGTTGATATCTATCCGACGGAAGCCATGGTCATGACGTGGCATCGCGATCGACCGGGCGTCATCGGTCGCGTAGGCTCCATTCTTGGCGAGGCAGGCGTCAACATTGCGGGTATGCAAGTCGGCCGTCAGGAAGCGGGGGGCGGCGCGATTATGATTCTTGCCGTGGACCGCGAAGTGAACTCCGCCCAATTGGGCCAGATTCGCGAGGCGGTGGGCATGGATCGCGTCCTGTATGTGGAACTGCCCGTCATTAGTTCATAAGCGATACGGCGTGATGGCCGTTCCCCGGTGATCACAGTGTTGAGCCGCGTTTCCCGGCAGGGCAACGCGGCTCAACACTGTGAGTCTTCATGGAGTTCTCGCTTTGACGAAGCTTCGCTTGGGTATTATGACAGATTCAGGTCGTCAAACCACGCCGCTTCCGGTGGCAGATCATGGATCAGGAATCGACCGTAGTCATTGGGATCGCGCGCCTGATGGTACTTCATATAAATCCTCCCATTATTGACCGCCAGGATCTCAATCTTTCCACTGGAATGACTCATGACAAATTTGATCCGCTTGCCAAGACCCGAGGTCTTCGCCTTTGCGCCTTCCACAATGTCGTAGGCCCGTTCAAACGGCACCACAAAATCTGCATTGCCGGCGACTGGGCGGTTTTGAAATACGTAATAAGGTGTAACCCCTGCCCACGACAGCCTGTCCAACAATTCGCCAAGAACATTCACATCGTCGTTGACGCCGCCCAATAACGGTGTTTGATTCACAGTGATGACGCCCGCTTTCTGCAACGCCGCGATCGCTCGGAGCGCTCGTGATGTCAGTTCTCGCGGATGATTGAAATGCGCCATTTGATAGATGCGCGCATCCGGACGCGAATAGCGCTCCAATACTTCGAGCAGCCGGTCGTCCTCATAGATGCGCATTGGATTAAACGCAGTCAGTTTGGATCCGAAGCGAATAATCTTCACATGGGGGATTTGGCGCAATTCATGTAAGATATGCTCAATCTTGCTAGTGGCCAAGATCAAGGAGTCGCCTCCCGTGAGCAGCACGTTCGAGATTTCTGGATGCGCGGCAATATAACGCACACCATCGCTGACATCGAGGGAAGTTTCATGTACATCATTTCTAAACAGCCGTTTCCGAAAGCAAAAACGGCAGTAGGAGCCACAGACTTCAGAAACGAGCAACAGCGCCGTGGTCGAGTATTTATGTTGACAGCTTGGCGCTACATAGTTGATGCGCTCATCCGAGGGATCGAGACACCCATATTCGTCGAGCTCCGTTTCGCTTGGAATCGTGAGTTTGCGAATGGGATCATCGGGATCATCCCAATGGATCAATCCCTTGTAATAATCGTTCAGTCGGAAAACGAACGTCTCGGCAATAGGCGCCAGAGTGCGTCGCTCCTGTTCCGACAGTTCGTCTATCTGCTGCAGGTGGGTGAGATATTTCGAATGCATGTGAATCCTCCTTCACTCGGGTGAGAAGAAGGAAACGGGGCGTCTCGCCAGGGGCATGAGTACACAGCAAACCACGCCATTATGTTCAAACGGCACAGCCGGAAATGTGCTTTTTTGGCCCCTACCTTCCACGCTTGCGAAGTTAGCTGTCGGATTCGGGTGGAGAGATTCACCCTACCCCCTGTCCGCTACGGAGCAGACAGGAGGATTCACCCCCGCAAAACTGGGTCCCCCGCTTCTTTTCTTCAAAGAATTCAGCGTTCTAAAGGGCAACAACGATATCCTTATTATAATAGGCCGTCCGATGTCGATTTGTCGAGAGGATAATTGTTGGCATCATCTATTTCCCATCCCTCTCGGATACTAATAGGGGTATAATGAGTGAGACAGAATCATGAAGGAGATGCGACGTGAACAGCAAAGTTATCATGTATATAGTTCCGCTCTGACCCAGGTGCGCGCTTGCAAAGCGCTTCCTTTCGGCGAAAGGGATCCCCTTTGAAGAACGCAACATTTTGACGCACAGTAAGTATCGCCGTGAGATGAAGACCCTCACTGACGTCATGACAGTTCCCGTTACTGTCATTGGCAAGGAAGTGGTCGTGGGTTACGACGAACGCGCGTTTTCCTCGGCAGTGAAGCAGCTTCAGCCTTAACGGCTGAAGCTGCTTCACTGCCCTATTCAGAAAAAGATTCGTGCCAGCCGGATTCATATGCCGTGCCCCTGCTCAGACACGGCTACGCCGAACTCGCGACGGGCACAGCATATGAATCCTGAAGAGCCGGTTTCTCATTCCACCGCCAATTATCCTGTTTCAGCGCTTCGGAACACGAACGAGTCTGTTGGCGCCAAAGTGTTCGAGAAGCATCTCGGTAGGACACCAGCCCGTGAGATAGGAAATGATAAGCATTGTGGCTGGCAGGGCGCCAATGAAGACCAGATACCGGTTGACAAACAGTCCAAGTAAAATGGCAATCCAAAAGACGACACCCGCCAATAGACGAATTGTTGATCCCTTGCCGCTGCATACATACATGGGTATTGCCTCCTTTGGCCAACATTGTACCACGTACTGCGTTGAAGATACGAATATTGTCGAGCCGTTAAAAAAATAGCTCCACATGGAGCCTTGATGTTGCGGGCAGTTCGTTCAATCATTCCTGCTTTCTGTATGCAATTCCTTAAGAGAATGGGATTCGATTTTGGTGATTCGATTGTTTTCGTCCACATGGACCACACGAGAGACAATCTGGTTATACTCCTCATCGTTCACTTCGCACAGGGATAGAATAATGACGAGATCGGTGGGCTGAAACAGACGGGCAGGCGGACCATTCAAACAAATCGTGCCGCTTCCCGCATTGGCCGGGATAGCGTACGTCCTCCACAAAGAAGCGTTGGACACGTTGGTGACCTGCACCATCTCGTAGGGGCGAATATCCGCCGCATCCATGAGGGAACGATCAATTGTGATGCTGCCCACATAGTCCAGCCGCGCCTCCGTCACCACCGCACGGTGGATCTTGCCTTTGCAGATTGTCCGTAACATGCTCTCAGTCCTTTCCCGTATAGGTTCGTTAACGTCGTGGTCTCTCCATGCTCGCGGGCGCTTGGGCGCTCCTTACAATGCATGGGCTCGTTTGTGACGAATCGTGATCACCTTGGTTGCCGTCATTTCGTCGATCGACACCCGAGCGCCCTCTTTGCCAATTCCGCTGTTTTTTACACCGCCATACGGCATTGAATCCGCGCGCATATTGGATGCCTGATTGATATTGACCCCACCGACGTGCAAGCCGCGCGCCATAGCAAATGCTACGTCCAATTGACTGGTGAATACACCCGCCTGCAGTCCATATTCGCTTTCATTGCACAGTTCGATGGCTTCTTCCACCGACCGGTACGGGATGACACTCACGACCGGACCGAACACTTCCATGCATACGACAGCCATGTCCGGTTGAACATCGATCAGAATCACTGGATCAAGCAGATTGCCGCGGCGATTCCCTTGAGTCAAGGCTTTCGCGCCGCCTGCTACGGCATCCTTGATCCATTCCTCGACGCGAACTGCTGCCTGTTCCGTGATGAGCGGGCCAATGTCCGTCGATTCATCCATTGGATCGCCTACGCGTAATTGCTTCACCCTGGACACAAAGCGACTCAGAAAATCGCTCCAAATCGATTCATGTACATAGATCCGTTGAGCCGAGATACAGACCTGCCCAGCATAGGCAAAGGCGGCCTTGGCCAGAGACTCGACAGCCAAGTCGAGATCAGCGTCCGCATACACTATATTTGGCGAGTTCGATCCGAGTTCGAGAATAACCGGGCGCACTCCCGATTGTTCCTTGATCCGTTTGCCCACCGCCACGCTTCCGGTAAATGTGTACAGAGCGATGCGCGGATCCGCCACGAGATCCTGCCCCA
The DNA here is from genome assembly GCA_021805735.1 of Bacillota bacterium. Lineage (GTDB taxonomy): Bacteria > Bacillota > Bacilli > Alicyclobacillales > SLC66 > JAKADD01. The sequence continues at coordinate 1,451 of JAJZEE010000091.1, read as the reverse complement.
CCCGTCCGCGTCCCAACACAAGGTTCAAATATCCTTTTGGCAGGCCTGCCTCGATCATGAGATCAAGCAAGCGCACCGCTGTCATCGGCGTGGCGTCGGCCGGCTTGAGGATCACTGCATTCCCCGCCGCCAGCGCGGGCGCAATCTTCAGCGCCGCCACATTGAGGGGGAAGTTAAACGGCGTGATCGCGCATACCACCCCTAACGGTTCCCGCAACGTCAGACTGAATACGTCATCGTCAGTTATTTTTTCCTGAACTTCTGTATATCCGTGAATTCGGGCCGCTTCCTCGGAAGCCAGACGGAAGTTCTTTACTGCCCGTCCTACCTCCAGACGTGCGTCGCGAATCGGTTTTCCGGTCTCCAAAGCCAGTGTTTGAGCCATGGTTTCAGCGTGAGCCGCCAGCAATTCCGATGTGCGTTCGAGCATAGTCGCTCTTTCACGAAATCCAAGCGCTCCCCTGCGCACGGTGAGAACGGCATTACTGACGACTTGTGAGATCTCATCGGAAGTTGCTTCTGCATAGCGAAATATCTCTTCGCCGTTCCACGGATTGTGAATCGTAATGACCGATGAATCTTCCACCTCTTTTTCATGCCAAGCGCCATCCATAAAAAAACTTTTCACCGTGTACAAGACACTTCTCTCCTTATGTCATCACCTATTCAGACACCGTGGTACTGAAGTGCTGAACTGGTCTGCAAGTCGATCTCCTTGCCACCCGCGCTGAGTTGATCTACATACTTCAAACCAGAGCCGGTATTCATGACGAGCACAGTTTCGTCATCGCCAATCCAGCCTGTCTGCCGCAATCGACGCACTCCGGCCAGTGCAGCCGCTCCTTCCGGGCACACATGGATACCATCCAGCCGAGCGAGTTCCCCGCGTTCCCGGATGATCTCGCTGTCGCTCACACTAATGGCGACACCCATCGTCCGATACAACTCATCGAGAATAAGGAAGTCTCCCAGTGCCTTCGGCACCCGCATGCCGAAGGCAATCGTTTCGGGATTTTCCCACGCCGCGCAAGTACGTTCGCCTTTCTGAAACGCTCGCACCAAAGGCGCGCAACCGTCGGCCTGCACCACGACAAGGCGGGGCAGACGGGAATCGATCCACCCCAATTCCTGCAGTTCCCTAAACGCCTTGTAGATGCCGATTACGCCAGCTCCTCCGCCAGTGGGATAAACGATGACGTCAGGAACAGACCACTCAAATTGTTCCGCGATTTCAAAACCCATCGTCTTCTTTCCCTCCAGACGATAAGGTTCCTTAAGTGTAGAAACGTCATACCCATCCGATTCCGCAACGAGCTGTTGCACCAGTTTCCCGCCGTCAGCAATCGTGCCGTGGATCACGAACAAATCGGCTCCTGCAAGAGTGCATTCCTTACGTGGTGTCATAGGGGCGTCGATCGGCATGACAACGCTGATATGTATACCTGCTCGAG
>JAJZEE010000090.1 GCA_021805735.1 Bacillota bacterium | reverse complement strand
CTGCGGCGATTTTTCGGGATAGTACAATATAGCTATTTACCTCCGGATGCGCTAATCATATAATGATGTTCGGCGTGAATGCCGACTAATTTAGTCGAGTTTCGATGGGTGAAAAGATCACTTCGCAATCCATGGAAAAGATAATCTGGTCAGGGATGATCTCAGATTGAAGATCGCAGGTTGATACGGAGGGTATGTATTTGGATGCTGATGCAAGTTACCCCACATTGGCTCGCCTTCGCCGATTATCGTGGCTGTTTTTCGCCGTCGGTCCGGGCATCATGGTGATGCTGGCGGATACGGATGCGGGCAGTATCATTACCGCCGCGCAGTCAGGAGCCGAGTGGGGCTATCGCATGGTGTTGCCGCTGGTGATTCTGATGCCGATATTGTATGTGATCCAGGAGATCACGGTTCGCCTTGGCGCTGTGACCGGCAAAGGTCACGGGGCGTTGATCAGGGAGCGCTTTGGCATGAAGTGGGCGATGCTCTCTGTCAGCACCCTTTTTTTATCGGCCGTAGGCGCACTGGTTACGGAATTCAGCGGGATTGCAGGCGTCGGACAACTGTTTGGCGTACCCGGTTGGCTATCCGTGAGCGTTGCGACGTTTTTGTTGATTCTCCTTGGCCTCTCTGGCAGTTACAGGCGTGTGGAACGGGTCGGCATTGCTGTAGGACTCTTTGAGCTCGTATTTATTCTGATGGCGTTCCTCGCCCATCCGAATCCACAGCAACTGATCGCAGGTCTTGCGTCCATACCATGGCGTAGCCACAGCTACATGTTTCTGCTCGCAGCCAACGTGGGTGCAGTGATCATGCCGTGGATGATTTTCTACCAGCAAGGCGCCGTGATCGACAAGCGACTCGCGATCACACAAGTGCGCGCGGCGCGTTGGGATACGATGATTGGGGCTGTCGTGTCCCAGATCCTGATGATCGCGGTGGTTGTGGCGACGGCCGCCACGGTTGGGCAGACCCATCCGAATCAGCCGCTTGAAAACGTTTCGCAGATCGCTTCAGCGTTGACGCCTGTGTTGGGGCGGTCTGTCGCCAACACGCTGTTTGGGTTGGGAATGCTTGGCGCGAGTTTCATCGCGGCGCTTGTGGTATCCATCGCCGGCGCATGGGGCATTGGCGAGGCGTTCGGTTTCAAACACAGTCTCAACGATCGCCCGCGCGAGGCGAGATGGTTTTACGCGATATATTCTTTCGCTCACATTGGCGGTGCGCTGCTGGTCATCTTTAGTGTGAATCTCGTCGCGCTCTCGGTCGATGTGGAGGTAATGAACGCGCTGCTGCTGCCGATTGTACTGGGTTTTCTGCTCTTGCTGGAGGCCAGATCTCTGCCGGTTTCCTGGCGTATGAAGGGTGTCTACAAGTATACGGCATGGACAATTTCTGGCATCGTCATGGCGTTTGGAGTATGCATGGCTTGTGTAACATTGTAATTCGCGGCCTTTCAACTAGATAATCCGAATGCGCCAAACCGGTTCCGTGCCGGATCGCAGCTGGGATCTCAGCCCATAGTACAGGTAACCGTCGGCCCGATCATACCACCAGGAATCTGCGCCGCTGACCACGGTTCTGACTGCGGTTCCCTCGACGAGAAATATGGCGCCGTTCATAGTCTGCGCCAGGATGCCTCCAGCAGGCAGCGTGACGGTTGTCGCAACCCGTCCGGGTATCGACGCCCGGCCGGACAGGGGAGCGCTCTCAGCAGAATTCGCCATGCGGCTGACGGCGCCGTTCTGTCTTGTTGCGGACTGATTGGCGGGGGAAGGGCGGACGGGCAAGCCGTAGTACGCCACTTCCGTGTTGCCATTGCTTGTCGGTGCAATGGTGAACAGACGGGCGGCGCCGGAAAATCCCCACGCACTCGTCGAACGGGGGATGGTCAACAGAGCACCGCGTCTGCTGACCGTGTCGTAAATGGCGATGCGGTCTCCCTGGGCTGTCGCCAGGAACCTACCCGTAGGAGACCATGCCAAAGAAGCGACGGCATTGCTGGCTGTTCCTTGAGCCACCGGAATATACTGGCCAAGGGCGCGGGTCAATGTTTGTGGATTGTAGGTTTCCAGCCACGCGGTTCCGGCAGAAACGGCCAGCACACCAAGGGTCTTGCCGTTCGGGGACCAGAGCACGGTTTGGACATCCTGAAGAATGGGCACAGAGCGAGTGCCAATATCCACCCAAGAGGACATTAGCGGCTCCGTTCCGCTAATATTTGTGACGCCCATCGCCCACTGGCCCCGGGAGTTTTGGCTAGCGGCAAACGACGATTTGGCAAATGGGTCATGGCGTCCAGGGAGCCACTGGACGATTCCCGCGCCCGGTCGAACAGCGTACCACAGGGGGGCGCCACCTGCGACACGGCGCATGATCACGTCTCCGCCGGGCGTCGAACCGTAAATGCCGGCGCCTGTTCCTCCAAAAACAGCATACTTGCGTCCGTTCATGGCTTCGAGCCATTGTTGTTTGCGGCCACGGACCAGCAGGTAGCGTCCGTCAGGCGTCACGGAGGGGAAAAACCCAGTTTGGTGAACGTCCGTAGCCACCCGTAACGGGGTAGACTCAGCATGGGCGTCAAATACAACATGATTCCCCCGGTGTCCTGCGCTTGCGGCAACGACAGGACTCGCTCCAACTGAGAAGAGACAGATAACCGTAACGCAGAACTGTGTGAACCTGCCCTGAATGAGATGAGATCCACCGCTTTTCGTCAAAATTCGTACACCTCCTGTGATGGATCCGGTTCCTCTGACCCATACTAATGCACAGTTGCGCGGCGGTCGCCAGCACCGCGTGTTTCTCGGGCATCGTCGCGTGACTTGCGCGTCTGGTCAGCACCGCGTGCCTCCTCAGGCATCATCGCGGACAGTGCGGCCCGGCAATTGAAAGCGTGTGCGGAATCACGAACACATGTCTGACAAGAGGAGGTCAGGTCTTATGGACAAGAAAACGAGTGCCAAGGCGGATGAGCCATCTGCAATGCATCTGTCGCCGCTGGAATCCAAAAGCCAGGCGGAGGGGAAACCCAAAGATGAACTGATTCACGAGAAGAAGCGGGAGCAGGAAAAACGTCAACACGACAAGCCACTATAGCCCTCCGTGCGACTGCGCAGAGACATCAGTGGAATGAAAAAGCGCCTGCGTCGTTTTTTAGGGATGAAAACCCGCTAGTCAGGATTCACATGCTGTGCCCGTGGCGAGTTCGGCGCAGCCGTGTTTGAGCAGGGGCACAGCATGTGAATCCGCCGGCAGGGCAGGCGCATTTTTCGGGATAGACCTCCATGCTGCTTCGCAGTACCAACAACCGGGAAGAAAATACGCCTGCGGCGATTTTTCGGGCCAGGCAAACAATTCGCCGCATTTTTTCGCGACTACACGGGATGACGCCCTATGGATTGAGATCAATCGGCGTGTCCGTGTACTCCAGCGTGGGCGACGCGTCAATCAGGCTCATCGGCATCGTGAAGCGGCCGTTATCCATGGGTGTTAAGGCGGCCATGGCCACAAAGTGTTCCACCGTCTCGTCGACATAAAAGAGGACGTTTTCCCGAAAGAGCGTGATGCGTTCGGCGTCCGTGAGCGGAATCGCCGGTGTGGTCCGCGTGTCGTGATCCCTGGCCGGCAACACGACCGGAAGCTGGTCCGGCCTTTTTGTCAGTTGCAGTGGATTGGAAAAGATCGTTTCCGTAAAGACGCCCGCAGTGCGCAAACGACTGATAACGCGACGCGCGGCGAGCTCCGCTCCACGTCCGAAATTGCCAGGAAAGATTCCGATGTCCGCCCGCAAGTCATTGTAGTCGGGCCCCCCGAAAAGAAGAACGTACAGATCTGAACAGATGGAGAACACACAGGACCTTGTCTCATCGCCTTGAATCAGGGTAACGCCGCGTATATAGTCGTACGGTGTAACATTGATTTTGGGAAAGCGTTCGGAATACTGCACCATTTCAAATGACTGCGGCGTCGCCTTGGCCCCAGGCACATGCAACTCGCCCCGCGGAGTCACGAGTGTCAGCGCGTTGTAACGATGACCCGGTTTGCTGTGCGGCAACAGGGAACCATCGAGATTCAGCGTCGTGACAATCGTAACGCGCCTGTCCTGCGCTTTTTTTACGAGTGCGTCGAGGGTGCGTTCGGCCTCGTCTGCCGTGTACGCCGCATATTCCGGAAAGATCAGGATCTCGCCGGCGTTGGCGCGATCGCAAGTGTGGAGAATTTCCTCGCGAACCGCCGCCTCTGAACCGAGCTGGTACGTTTCCACACGCCACTTCAAGTTGTCGTTGCCTCCTTCTCACACATGCCCGAGCGTTCGCGGTAATGGCGAGATTTACGAATCTCGTACTTCCGAGATGAGCAAATTAAGCACATCGCTGTCTTCGAGTCCTGTGACATCACCCCGAATAACGCCCCCTTCGAGAATCTCACGCAGCATTCTGCGGATGATTTTCCCCGATCGCGTCTTTGGCATCACACTGACAAAGTGGATACGTTCCGGTTTGGCGAAGGAACCGATATCGTTAATGACCTTCTGCTGCAATGCCCTGGCAAGCGCATCACCTGGCGAAAACAGTTTGTCAATTGTGACAAACGCAACTGGCACCGTTCCCTTTATGTCATCAGGCTGGGCCACGACAGCCGCTTCGACAACGGCCTCGTGCTGAATCAGGGAACTCTCCATCTCCATGGTGCTGATGCGGTGGCCCGCAACATTGATGACGTCATCCACCCTTCCCAACACCCAGAAGTGCCCGTCATCGTCGCGCACGGCGCTGTCGCCAGTGAAGTAGGCGCCTGGAACCTGCGCAAAGTAGTTTTGCAGATAGCGATCGCGGTCGCCAAACACGTCTCGCGCCAAACTGGGGAACGGAGTTCGAATGATCAGGAATCCCGGTGTCCCATCGGGAACAGCATGGCCCTGATAATCCACGACATCAAGGCTGTGCCCGAAGAAGGGAACGCCGCACGATCCTGGTTTCATGGCTGTTGCGCCAGGCAGGGAGGCCAGCGGCGTACCGCCAGTCTCCGTTTGCCCCCAGGTATTGTTGATGACGGCCTGATTGCCTCCAACGACCCGATACAACCAGTTCCAGGCTTCCGGATTTAATGGTTCGCCGACCGACGCGAGCAGACGGATGGACGACAGATCGTATGTTGTGGCCAATGTCTCCCCATACTTCATGAGCATGCGATAGGCTGTCGGCGCGGAGAAAAGCTTACTGATCTGGTAACGTTCAACCATTTCATACACCCGACCCTGATGCGGATGGTCAATCGCTCCTTCATAGATAATGGTCGTGACGCCGAGCGCCAGTCCGCCCACAAGAACAAATATATGGGCGGTCAGCCAGCCAATGTCAGCCGTGTTCCAGTACACATCTTCATCGCGCAGGTCGAGTTGGTATTTTGAATAGGCATACGTTCCCAGCAGGAATCCCCCGCCCGCATGAACGATCCCTTTCGGTTTGCCGCTGGTTCCGCTTGTGAAGATGAGCAACCCCGGGTCGTTGCAGTCCAGTGGCACAGCGTCGCAAGTCGCTGAAGCTCCCCGCATCAGTTCCGTATAGTCATAGTCTCTGCCTTGTGTCATGGGAGTAGGTAGATCGGCGATTCTGGCAAACACGATCACGTGACTGACCATGTGTTCACCCTGGAGGGCAACATCCACCGTTTCCTTTAGAGGCAATACTTTTCCCCTGCGATAACTGCCATTCGTGCAAATGACTGCCTTTGCGTTTGAACTGACGATCCGCTCACGCAAAGCTTCGGGTGAAAATCCTGCGAAAACAGTATTGTAGATGATCCCCAACCGGAAGCATGCAAGCAACACGATATACGTTTCCGGGAGGTTTTGCATGTAGACGCTGACGACATCTCCCTTGGACAAGCCAAAGTCGCGCAGGACACTGGCAAACTTCTGCACTTCCCGATGCAGTTGCAGGTAGGTCAATGACCGCGTTTCTCCGTTCTCTCCTTCGAAGAAAAGGGCCACTTTGTTGCGGCGCAGTGGATCTTTCGCGTGACGGTCCACACAGTTCTCGCAAACGTTTATATGGCTTCCGGGGAAGAAGCGAAAGTCGGGCATGCTGCCCTCAATGACTGTCGGTTCACGGTGAATCCAGACCAGTTCGTCGGCGACTTCATTCCAGAATGTCGCCGGGTCTTCAACAGATGCGCGGTACTTCGCATGGTACATGTCAGCGCTCGTGATATAGGACTGTTCGACATAGGACGGGAGCGGAGCGAGTGTTTTGCTCTTCTGAATAAAATCGACTTCATTTGGCGCATCCATCGGTGTTCCCCCCTTGTTTCTTCAAACATGTATGCGTTTTCTCCATAGTACGCCTGGACTGGCGCAAGGGCAATACGGTACTTGGGTCGGTCGTTGCCGCAGTCTCCATCTATTCCGAAACACGGTGGTTCCTGCCTGTCAGGACGGATCATGCATGCTGCCGCCGCTCAGACAGCCGCGGCCTAAAGGCCGCTAATACTCGCTGCAGCGGCATGCATGATCCGTCCTGGCGGGAGTCCACCGCTGTCGCTAAAGTCGCGACGGGCGCAATCTATGACTCCTCCCCGAGCGGGTACTGTGTACGCAAAGGACGCGGTCAACGCCAATTTTTACTTGCTGATGGCGGTTGATTCTCCGTTGTTGACTCCTCGTCGCTGGCAGGGTATGGTTACTGCGGTGCAAACACAGCGCCGTCCAGTTGACGTGACGTATGGTAAGAAGAAAGGGGGACGTGTTTGTGGTCGCGCTTCACACAGTACTCGGATTGCCGATTGTTGTCATAGCCGTGTTGTTGCTTCTCTGGAACGCCCTGCGCATCAGCGGCAAATGGCGAACGTCAGGCTTTGGCCGCGTGCTGATCGGCCTTCTTGACCTGCAGATCCTGCTGGGGATCATCGCGTTTGCCATCCACCCGATCTGGGGATTATTTATCCTGCATCCCATCACGATGATTGCCGCAGCCATTGTCGCGCATGCGCTGGTGCGTGACAAAAATTCCCCGCAAAAGCAACTGATCGGCTATTTTCTGGCCACAGTCCTGCTCATCCTGGGCGTCTATTTCGCCAACCATCTGGTGTGATCGATGCCACTCCACGACCTCCACCTGCGTTTGAGCTTGGTTCCCGCGCAGAATTGACCTCTCCGTCCTCCGTATCACCTTGACGGATCGCATTGGAACGCGAACCTGAGGCCAACTCTGCAGTTCTTCCTCGTCCCATGCCAGCACCGTGACTTTGTTTCCGTCCCTGTCCTTCTCCGTCCATTTGACGTCCGGTTCTCGCGCGTCAAACAGCCCCTTGGCATCCTGCATGATGGCGCGACGATCTTCCTTAAGGCGCTGCACGACTATGCGTCGGCGATCGGAGAGGCCGAAGACAAGGGCCGGACGGAAGGCCGAGAGGAAGGCGAAGCCAAGAAAGCGATCGCCGTGGCGAAGGCGATGCTGATAAAGGGCATGGACATAGCGCTGGTATCAGAAGTGACGGGATTGTCGCCGGAGGAAGTGGCGCGGCTACACAAGGAGATGGCCAACTGAATCGGGTAGGCACAAAAAAACGTCGTCGCATTGCGACAGCGCTTTTTTTGTCCCCCAATCCTCCAATATGGGAAGGGAATTCGATCCAAAGATCGTATAATAAGCGAAGTGAGGACATGGTGCATATTTGGAGTTTCGGGTTAGGCGACCGTGCCGGTCGGTGGGGCGCGGACGGTTTTCGTAGCGCTGCGGCAGCGATTTGTGTTTATGAGAAGATGCAGGGTACGTATAATAATGAATGGAAGGCTGATGAGGATGTCAAAATGCCGCGTATGTCAAAGGGATTTGCGCACACAGGAAAGCGTCGATCGTGGCGTGGGTCCAACGTGTGCAAAGCATCTTCCGCATATTGATATGACAGCGATCCGCGATACGAAGGTGCGATACTGGATTCAGGAGTCCTATGAGGATATTTCAACGGCGTATTTTCTGATGAAGGGCAATAAAAAGCTGGAATCGGCCTTCTTTGCCCATTTGGCGTCGGAAAAAGCCGTTAAATCGCTCGTAACCCAAAACACGCAGTCCATCCCTCAAAAGATTCACGATTTGATTGGCTTGTCTCAACAGGCGCAACTGTCTTTGAGTGTAGAACAACAGGATTTGTTATCCATGCTCAATGGATACGAGATTGAGGAACGCTATCCGGTCGAACGACAGAAGATTTTGTCTCGAACTACTGACGCGCAATTTGGCGAGATTCTGGAGAAGGCGAGTGAATTCATTCAATGGTGTACCCAACAGATCAGGTAAATGACCTCGTTACGGAATATGTACGCATCACGGCAAAGACGGTGCCAGAAATAGAAGAAGTCTGGCTGTTCGGCTCTTATGCAGAGCAACGGGCAAAGGATGAGAGCGACATTGACTTGGCGATTGTTTCGCCGCTGTTTGGAGAGGACTACCCCAAGGCTTTGAGTCTTGTATGTCGAGCGCTGTGGGAATTATCAGGAGTGCCAAGCATCCATGTTCACGGGTTCACAAGGCAGGACTTTCAGACGGATATGTTGGCAGAGGAAGTGAGGCGATCAGGGCGCAAAGTGTTTGACGGTTGCAGGTTTTTGTCACCCGATGCCTCTGTTCTTGAGAGGTGAGTTTAGCAATCTGGGCGAAGCCCACGGGCGCTTGACTTTGACCTTTTTTGACTTACGGACGGCGTCACCATTTCTCATATCGCGTATGCCGAACACATTGAGGTCAAGCAAGCATGCCGGGAATCGAATCATCCGCAACCTTTCGGGCGAACCTTTCACGCGCAAACAGGGGATTCGGACGCTCCACCGCGCACTAAATGGGAAGAATGTGCGCAACCAAAGGGATGTCCAGATCGTAATGGAGGGAAAAGGCGGTTTGGGAAGAATGGCTCTTCGCTACCCGATACTATCGAGTGCTGGTTCCTGACATGACTTTGACCGGCGGTGATACAGGCTGGGGCAGACTGCCTGTCGCCGATTGGCCTGAATTGGGTATTGCAGCGGTTGCGGACAGGATGATGAATGCAAGAAGCAAACTAAGGAGCACGGCCTTAGCCAAGGATCTCACGGGTGTAATCCTCCTCCATGACGCGCGTTGTCATCACGGGATTTCTGTTAGCATTGTAATTCATTGACCTTGGTAGTAGAGGGGAATTGATGGGAAGTTCTGCTTACGCAAATGGTCCGTCGCTACCGAAGGAGCAGATTCACCCCATGTGAACCGGCCATGATGGTTCGTGTGTTTGCAATCTCCTCTGTCGCGCCGGCCAAGCGGAAAAACCCCATGCTCATCTCGTAGAGTTCCCCGGCGCGTCCAGATCGTTCCTGAATGTGCGCCAAATACCCAAGTCCGCGATACAAATGCCCCCGAATCACCGCCGCGTCGTTTTCGCCTAACAAGTCAAGTGCTTCTTCATACGTCGCTTCGGCCTTATCGAATTCGCGTTGGTGAATCCAAAATAGCGCGATGTCGCCGCAGATGGAAGCCAGCTCTGTCGTTTGACCCGTCTGCCTATAGTATTTTACGCATGTTGTCCAGAGGGCGAATGCGTCGTGCCAACGACCGAGATCTGCTAGATAAATTCCTTTGTTGTGTTGTAAGTCTGTGCGCAAAGACGGAGTGGGAACCGGTTTCATCTGCAGCGCCCGATTGGTCATGTCCAGAGCTTCCTTCGTCTCTCCAAGAACATGCAGACTCCATCCGAGCCCAAGTAACGCCTCCCCTCTTGTGTGGCTGTCGCCGAGTTGCACTGCGAGGTTCTCGGCTTTTTGAAACGCCTCCAGTGACCCTGCAACAGCCCCTATGTAAAAGCGAGAAGTTCCCAAATAGAGCCAGGCCTTGAGCGCAATGGCTTGATACGACTTTTGGTCGGCGCTGAATTCGCAGACCGACTCGTAATGGGCCGCCGCCCTGCGATAATCTTGATGGCCATATGTGGCGTGGCCGAGGTAGAAATGGGTTTCCATGACCCATTTCTTGTGGCCCAATCGCGCGAATTCACCCAGGCTGCGTTCGAACAGAGTGCAGGCGGGAATCCACTCACGAAGGGCGAGATGCGATCGCCCAAGGTAGAACCAAGCTTGTGCAATGGTCAGTCCACCGGTTTCCGTCGCACAAGCGCGAAGGGCTTCTTTGGCGCAGAGAAAGGCGGCGTCCACCATGTTGGCCTGCAGACATTGATCGACCACGGAAAGGAGGGCCTGCACATTGATGGGATCCTTCGAGCTCGAGGAGGGGATGAAGTCTTGAATGGTCTGACCGAGGCGCTGCGCGAGAATGGTCAGGGTTTTGAGAGACGGCTGGCAACGACCGCTCTCGATCTGACTGATGAGCTCGCGGGTGAAATCGGAACCGGCGAGCTCGCGTTGGGTCACGCCCCGTTGCGTACGTGCGTCGCGGATCCTTTGCCCGATGTTCATGGGGGTCTCCCTTCAAGATGGAAGTGAGCAGACAATAATCAGGAGTTGGGGAAGTGGAACTTACATACGATTATATCCCTATTTACCTGAAGTGGGTGATAAAGTTTGTCTTGCGGATACTTTGAGGTTAATGAAGAGGGGGTGATGCAAGTGAATGGGTTAAGGAGTGAGCCATTGTTGCATTTGAACCAGTCATAGTAGACTCCCTGTCGTATGGGTTCCTGGTGCTAGACTAAATGATAGATACAGCGAACCGAGAGTGACATAATAAGTCGAACCTACGTTCGGGGTGTCGAAAATGAAGCAATATGATCGGGAATTCAAGGTGCAAGCCGTTCAGTTGGTTCTGGAACAGAATAGGCCCGTGACTCAGGCAGAGCGCGATCTGGGGATCTCGGAGAATACGCTGCATCGGTGGCTGAACGATTACAAACAGGATCCGGACGCTGCCTTTGTCGGTAGCGGCAACGACTAAAAAATGAGAAGGGGGTTTTCAAAGTGAAATTCAAGGTTGCTTTGCTTTCATTGAGTACGATTTTTGGGTTGTGTGCTGCAACTTCCAATTCTTATGCAGCAAGTACTCCAACGCCCCCCAACTCTCAGGTTACGATGACCCCGCAGGAGATTCAGCAATCTCATGCGAAACAGGCAGAAATAATGAAGGAATATGGCGGTGCTCTCACTGCATTAAATAGCGGTGTCACATCACCGAACATTGTACCCGGGGGTCCTCCACCAAGCGGAATAGTTGACACCGGTACTACGACTGAATCGGACAATGGATCCACATGTGGTCCCATTGCTGCCTTCAATCTGCTGTACCATTTCAAAGGATCAAGTACACCCAGTATTACCACACTCGAAACGCAGTTGGGTTGGTCCAGTTCGAATGGAACGCCATTTGGCAGCAACTGGACGTCAACCTTGAATTCCGATCAGAGTAACTACACCTATACAGCCTACTCGTATCCCACCACAAGCGACGCCTTTGTGGATACGGCGGTGGCAGTGGGTCTATCCAGTGCACCAGACATTTTTAATATTTATGGTTACCTGCCTGGCTATCAGGGCGGCACCAACGGATCAAACCTGGTTTTCCACTACGTGACGGGAAGGAATTATTCTGGCTACGGAACTGGAAATCCGAGTGAAGAGAACTTGGGCTGGTACGACGAATCGGACGAGAACACCAATGGTCACTACATCACATACACCGTCGCCCAGCTTAATACGTATGAGTCCACAAGCGTTAAGGGTGCGTATGGCACCTATCCTGAAATGGGATGGCAAGGTGTGGTCAGCTAGAGATCGGCGGCAGCGGGCTGTCGAGTAGGAACGCCCGCTGCTTTAACTCAATTATGGGGTGATTTATCTATGAAGATCAATTATCCATTATTTGTAATCCTCTTTTCCTTGTTACTCCCCCCTGCGTCGAATGGCTCACATGACATTTCTAAAAATGTTCATTCGTCAAATGTGCCACCCGTATTCAACAAAATGAAAAGCTCCTTCGAAGAGTTGTCGGGAGTGGTTCATCAGGGTGGTGTAAAGCACATCTTTCCGGTGAGTTATAACAAGACTTTAGGTTTCCTAACAAGTACTCCTGGCACCTTTGCGCCCTTTGGGAAGAACGCCAATGCGCGATTACCCCACTTGTTGCCTGGCAGGATCATGACAATTAACGATCGAATGTACTTGCCGCAGTTAAATCCAATAAAGGATTATGAACCGTTTGATATCCAGTCATCGGGTGACTGGATATCCTGGATTTATCAAAGCATGGGCATTGGCGCTGATTATGGAGAACGGATATATGCATACAATGTGGTCACTCATAAGGAGCTTGGCATCTGGAGATCAGAGAGCGGTACCAATGAACAGTTGATGGCTTTTGAAATGGTCGGAAACGTAATCTATTACGGTACCCAATCCTCCAGAGGCAACCAAGTTGATGTTATGATTCACGAAACGAATCTAAATAAGGATCGGGGAAAAGTGTTAATTACATCAAAAGGTACAGGCAATCAGAGAGTGATCGGTGATTTTTCGGTTGCAGGCAGCGATTTGGGGATTATTTGGGTTCCTGCATACCACTTTTTACCCAACGGATCTTTTTTTGAATCAGAGCCGTACACGATGACCATTAATCATCTGACTGGTCAGTTGCTTAGACAGGTGTATTCAGGAACCAATGTTAATCCATTCGATATGTCTTCTCGAAATGGAATTTTTGTTTGGTCGGACAGAACGACTGGCGTTCACTGCTACTCGTTGGCGTCAAACCAGGTTTGGCTCATTTCTGACAACCCATCCTATGTGATGACTGACGGCAGATATGTCTGGATGAGGGGAATTAATGACTATCAGATGAATGGTTTCGATACAAGAACTCAAAAATACATTCGGTTTCCCGAACTAAACAATGATACATCTGTAATAAATTCGGGCAGCATTGATTGCTTTATCAACGGATACAAATATGCCTGGATCTCCATCAAATATTAGTGAGCGACGACTCCCATTGTTGACAGATGTCCTCCTGCGCATACGAGATGGCATGCGCAGGAGAACTAAAATTCATAGTGGTGGGAGGGGATCTATTATTAACAGAACGCGGACAAAAGCCGTCACTGGCGTCATGGCTGTTTTCCTCTTGGTGGCCGTGATCGCTTTCGTGCTATGGGTAACGAGTCTCACCCATGCGGGAGGTCGTACGATAAACCTTCATGGAACACTTCTGATTACAGCCAACTCTAACACGGCCTATTCTTCATTCTTGTACAGCGTAAACCCCGTGACTCACGCAATGTCAAAGATTCCGATCGACTCCCAAGGACTGCAGAGCATTGTGGAGGGGTACAACCATCAGAATGCCTGGATAGCTCCATACGGAATCTTTATGGACACGCAGAACAGCTATGTGCTGTGTCTGTCACTCTCCACGGGACAGATCACGAAGGTGCCCATTAAGGGAAATGGGCCAGTCAGGATCATTTCCAACAAGATGGGTGTCTTTGTCATCTCACAAGGGAATGGTCTGATCGGAGAGTTGGACAAGAGTGATCCAAAGACTAAACAGGTCGTGCGTTCTCGGACTCTAAAAGGTATGTTGAATGCAATAACGACCGGGCCAAACGGAACCGTGTATGTCGCTGGAGACTTTATTAATCCCGGGAAGCCCCGTATTACCACGGCCTATTATGCGATCGATGGGAATACCCTCAAGACGAAGCGGCTTCGCGTATCAAATGGACCGCCTGATTCAAATTCTTTGTTGTATTGGCACGATCGTCTATTTGTTGCAAACGGCAGCGACATGAGTCAGAAAGGCTACGGAACCACCGTTACCGTGTTGGACTCTCGAACGCTGAAACCCGTTACCCACTATTCCGTGGGACTGGTGCCGAATGAAATTCTGCAGCTCCCTGGCGCAAAATCCATTCTTGTTCTCAAATATTACCCTCGTTCCACTCTGCCACTCCCCTATGGAATAAGGATCTTTCCGGCGACGGAACGTCTTGAGACTATGAAGGTTCCCGAATCTGCGGGCGCTGTGGTTGTGGGGAATCATTTGTGGTGCGTCACGTTTGGCGGTGAGTTGGTGGAGGTACCGCTTGGGGGCGCGAAAGGAACTTGGAAGACTTCGCTGCCATTTGGCTTAAAGCCAGGCGTTAAATGGAATGGATTTTTCCCTTCAGACATCGCCTTCATGCGGTGAGGGGTGGAAATTGAAAAACGCCTCGCCGGGCGCGGCGTTTATGCTGGCGTTCCGCGTCGGAGGGGCCGTGTTGTCGGTGATCGACATCAATGGCGAAGGCACCTTTGGTATTGCGCGGGGCACCGAGTGGCTCGTTCCGGCGTATCAATTCACCAGCAATCGCTTGTCAACGCACTTAATGGAACGTAACTTGGCTGTACATCGCCGACACTATCCTCAACCTGGATAAAACGGCTCCTGGCGTTACCTTGGACGCCAACTTTGATTGTTGTCGTCAAACACACCTTATTTCTTTCAAAAACGTGTCTTGACAACATGCCCCACCGTACCCCCCAGAAAAGTGACTGTCACACAGCAAACATTGGAAGCAGACCAAAGATGGCTAACAACTTTTGAACATGTCATACCATCAAACGTATCCTCCAATTGTCTGACTGCCCTAAAAAGGTCTATTTCGACCTTGATTAAGGATTATAATTCATATAAGGGAACTCCTGGCTTTTACCCCTTGATGTGAACTCATTTTCGCCGCGGCCTCCAATCGTTCTCCGAAATCCAGCTTATCCACAGGGCAGAAACCGCGCCGCTGCGCGGTTTCTAATGGAGAGGGGGGGTG
This sequence comes from Bacillota bacterium, assembly GCA_021805735.1. Lineage (GTDB taxonomy): Bacteria > Bacillota > Bacilli > Alicyclobacillales > SLC66 > JAKADD01. Next base: position 1,438 of record JAJZEE010000090.1, on the reverse strand, counting down.
ACGCAAGTGAATGGGTAAAGGAACAGCCATTGTTGAATTTGAACCAGTCACAGTAGACTCCCTTACAATCTTGACTCTCGCAATTTTCCGATGGCAAGGCGAATTTACACATACGTATAGTAGGGCGTAGTCAAGCGGATTGTAGGGGAGCAGTGATAAAGTCCGCAAAGCAGGCGCTGTCACTTCAGATATAGCGTCCGAGGCCCCAAGTCGGACGCTATATCTACCGTGATCTCTCCGCCTGAGCCAGTGGAGTGACGATGTACACAAATGCGTTTTGGGGAAAGGAGTCGCGTTTTGGGATCTTTTGAATGCAGGAACACGGGTGGCGGTCACTGAATACACTCATGAGGGAGATGAGAAGACCGTGAGTAAGGCGAAAGTCATTCTGTCCGTCATTTGTGGGATCACGGTACTGACGCTGGGGTTCTTGGTATATCGTCTTTATCCGCGCCACGTGACGTTGGTATTAAAAGGGGTGCAATATCAACTACATTCAGTATACCATCGCAGACCTGTAACGGTCATTCTCGAGGGCACTTTGCACCGTTCTTTGTCAACCAAGTCTACCTTCGACGGCACCCTTGATATCCATGGAGCGACCATTCCCGATCGTGATAATGGGAAGACATTGAGGATTGTGTTCGACGGGGCTGCTGGAGGAACCATTGCGTACATTCATTCGCATCCCCTGGGCGTATACGCGTATGGTTCGATTGTGGCCAACCGTAGTTTCAATCAGTTTGCGATCTTGGAGTTTCAGCCGAGCGGAGATGGTTCTGGATGGACTGCGCGAAACGGTCTTGTAATCGCTGCTCCGGCTCGCACGGTCGAGCAAGCAGTTCAATTGTCCAACAATTTGTTGCATACGTACTTAAACGGGTATCGTTTGCAGTTAGCATACAAAAGCCATTGATCTCTAGCGATGCGCATCAGGGCATTGGGGAGTTATTGCCAATTCCGTTCCAATGATACGGGAACCCCGGTTCCCGTCCAGGAGTCTGTCCGACGAATCGGAGGAGAACACCAATGGTCACTACATCACATACACCGTCGCCCAGCTTAATACGTATGAGTCCACAAACGTTAAGGGTGCGTACGGCACCCTTACGGTCGAAACGGAACTGTGTATGTCTCTGGAATTTTGGCCAATCCCGGGAAGCCTCTCATGACCACGGCCTATTATGCAATAAGTGGTGATAGCCTGGCCATAAGACACGCGTATACATCAGACGGCCCTCCCGGCGCCAATTCTCTATTGTATTGGAATGAGAGGACATTTGTAGCTGACATGGCTAATATGAGTCAGAAAGGCTATGGGACCACGGTTACCGTTTTGGACTCTCGAACGCTGAAACCCGTTACCCACTATTCCGTGGGACTGGTGCCGAATGAAATTCTGCAGCTCCCTGATGCAAAATCCATTCTTGTGCTCAAA
>JAJZEE010000089.1 GCA_021805735.1 Bacillota bacterium | reverse complement strand
TAAAATTTGTAACGGTCGCTGCGAAAGAGTGTCCTTACCCGGATGATCGGAATGTTTTGCATGGAATAGACTACACCCTGCCATAACATCAAAGGATCGCCCACTTCAATTTCCAACAGCGCCGATTCTTCCTCAGTGGCCGCTACACATTGAAATGACTGCACGGCGGAGGCAGGAACCAAACCGAACTTTTTTTGCAGAAAGTCATAAACAGAATCGTCGGATTCATTGTTTAAATCGAAATGGTTGAGCTGAGGCGCCAAAGCGACCGGGATTTGCATGACGCGCGTCGCCAGTTTTTCCTCGCTGTTCATCTGTAGAATCACAATTTCATGCACTTCATCACCGGAGGACATATCCAGATCCCGAGCAGTTTTCGTCGACGCGTGAGCGCGTTTGACTTCGATCACCTTGGCAAAGTGCTTCCTGTTCCCATCTTCCGGATGCGCGAAGGTTGTAAATACCTGCGCGTTATCAGTGATCATTGGCTTTGAAACGAACGTTCCTTTGCCTCTTCCTCTAACCAGAATGCCCTCTTGCACCAATTCCGCGATGGCCTGTCTTACTGTAGGACGACTCACGCCATAGTCCTCGGCTAACTGAATTTCTGATACCAGTTGATCACCAACTGAATAAACACCTTGCTCAATTTTCTGAAGAATATCCTCTTTTATTTGATAATAATAGGGAATACTAGGGATAAATTCATATTGCATCCATCATACCTCCAAGCCCTCAATGTGCGAACCCTGCGGCAACTGAGTGAACAGCCCCGAGTCAAACACCAACCAGTAAAAAACAACCATTTTTTCCGAGGACATATCCTTTCATTCGCGGGGAGTTGATGCAACCATCTGTAGTATAACATTTTCTGCCTCTCCAAGGCCCTTGGCAAGTCACTGCTGATGAGTGTGCGCCAAATCGCCCGGCCGACGATTGCGTCATGCGGCACACTTCACATTGGATATGGACAAGGTCGCAGAATTGTGGCAGGATTGTTACGGGTTATGAACGTGCGCCAAATCGATGAGGTGATATATGATTCGGGTCGAACATTTGTCCAAGGAATATAAGATTGCGCGGCGCAAACCCGGACTGCGCGGCGCCGCGCAAAATCTGTTTCATCGAACGTACGACACGAAAGCCGCCGTGAGCGATGTGAGTTTCTCCATCGATCAGGGTGAGATGGTGGGGTACATCGGCGCCAACGGAGCCGGGAAGTCGACCACGATCAAGATGCTGTGCGGCATTCTCACTCCCACTGCGGGCGAAGTGAAGGTAGCGGGCATCGTGCCCTACAAACAGCGCCAGAGAAACGCACGCAATATAGGCGCGGTGTTCGGCCAACGAACGCAGTTGTTCTGGGATATTCCTGCACGCGAGTCGTTTAATTTGCTAAAGCACATCTATCAAATTCCGCAACATCGGTTTGCCGAGAATTTGCGGACATTTTCCGACGTTCTGGAGTTGGAGCCTCTGTTTGGAAGGCCCGTGCGCCAGATGTCTCTCGGGGAGAAGATGCGTTGTGAGTTGGCGGCGGCCTTCTTGCAAGACCCACTGGTCGTATATCTGGATGAACCGACGATCGGTCTTGATGTGTCAGTGAAAGCGCGCATTCGCCAATTCATTCGCGAGATGAACAGGAACCGGAAGACCACGGTCATCCTCACCACCCACGACATGCAGGATATTGAGGAGATTTGTTCGCGACTGATCATGATCGACGCTGGTCGCCTTCTGTATGACGGCGATCTGCGGTCGGTCCGGCAGCGCTTCGGCAACAGACGCACCATCCATTTTGATCTGGCCACACCGGCGACCGACACTGGCATGCCCGCGCAACTGGCTCCCTGGGTGTTTGCCGAATGGGAGGGGCGGGAGAGGGTTCACATTCAGTTTGACGCGAGACAGACCAGCGCCTCCGATGTCATTGCCGCAATGCTGCAAAGCTATGCGGTTCGCGACCTGACCATCACGGATCCCAGCATTGAATCAATCGTCAAGGACATCTATGAACGAGGGTTGTCATAGTGCGAAAATACATCGAAATCTTCAAGTCGCAGCTGCAACTGGACGCCGCCTACAATGGATGGTTCTGGGCCAACGCCGTTGCGTCAGTGATTGGTCTCTTGATCGCGTTTTCCTTCTGGCACGCCGTGTATCGCAACACTACGCAGATTGCCAATATGAACCTGCCAAAGATGATTTCCTACGTGGTCATTGCGATGCTTCTAGGGAACTATGTGTCAGGAGTGGGCAATCGGTTGTCGGAGAGCATCCGGTCGGGCGAAGTGGCGATTGAACTGATGAAGCCTTACGATCTGCTGCTCAAGCTCATCTGGATTGATTTGGGTTCCAAGGTCAGCGCTTCCGTCCGCGACTCGCTTCCGTTACTGGTCATAGGGTACGCTTTTCTCGGCGTTCAGGCGCCGGTCTCTCTGGCGGGCGGCGCGCTGTTCGCTGTCAGCGCCATGCTTGGCGTTTTGATTGGCACGCAGTTTGACCTGATCATCGGCGTTCTTGCGTTTTGGACTGTGAACGTTTGGGGGTTGCGCGTGCTGCGTCGTGGGATTCTGTCGATATTTTCCGGCGCCCTGATCCCGGTAACGCTCTTTCCGGCATGGTTGCTGCACATCTCTGAGGTGCTCCCCTTTCAGTCCATGGTCTACACTCCGGTTGCGATTTACACAGGCGCCATTCCCTTGCAGGCAGTGGGAATGACGCTGTTGATACAGGCAGTTTGGCTGATCGGGCTCTATGTCCTGGTTCGCCTCATCTGGTCTGTGGCGCTGCGCAAAGTCGTCATATTTGGAGGGTGAGCGGTCCGTGACAGTTTGGCGATATGCGCGACTGTATCTGGAGTTTGTGAAACAGGTGCTGAAAGTGTGGCTGGAATACCGCGTCGATTTCTTCATTGGCGCGCTGTCAACGATCGTCATTCAGTTTGCTTCGCTGCTCTTTGTCACGGTTGTATTTGAGCATATCCAGCAGTTGAACGGCTGGTCATTCTATCAGATTCTGTTGATCTATGGCATTGCTGCAACCGGTCGCTCCATCCACCTCATCTTCTTCGACAATTTGTGGACGCTTGGCTGGCAGTACATTCGCACAGGCAATTTTGACCGTCTGCTCATTCGTCCGATCAATCCGCTGTTTCATCTGATCGCAGATCGAATTCAGCAGGATGGCGTCGGACAATTGGCGATCGGTTTGGTTGTGCTCATCGTGGCGGCCACTCATGACGGAACGGTCTGGACTCCGATCAATCTCTCTTTGCTGGTCTTGCTGATCCTGTCCAGCGGCGTCATCTTTTCAGCCGTCAATCTGTTTTTCGCCACGCTTTCCTTCTGGATGGTGGACAGCCTGCCTGTCATCTTTGCGACCTTTTCACTGAGCGATTTTGCGCGCTATCCACTTACGATCTACAATAAGGGAATACGCGTTCTGCTGACCTGGATCATTCCCTACGGGTTTACAGCCTTTTACCCGGCGGCGTCCATCCTCGAACCGGCGAAGTTTGGCCTGATGGCCTTGATCACACCGCTGGTGGCCGTGATTTGCTCGGTCCTCGCCTATCTGTTCTGGAATGTGGGCCTGCGGGCGTACACATCGACAGGCAACTGACTGACCGTCATGCTGTTCGTCATCGCGGAGAGACGCCCCCGCTTGCGGTGAAGCCGCAACAATTGACAAAGACGCAATGTGCGCTTGTGAAAGTCACAGGATACGGGGATGAATGACCATGAATCTGTTGGATCAGATTTTAGAGCACAACGAATATTTTGTAGAGAACAACCTGTATGAGCAATATAGGACATCCAGGTTCCCGAACAAGAAGTTGGTCGTCGTCAGTTGCATGGACACGCGGTTGACCGAACTTCTTCCCGCTGCGATGGGCCTCAAAAATGGCGATTCCAAGATCATAAAGACGGCTGGAGCGGTCGTTTCCCATCCGTTTGGCAGCGTCATGCGCAGCATCATGGTGGCGATCTACGAACTGGGCGCGCAGGAGATCTGTGTGGTGGGTCACCACGATTGCGGCATGACCAGCATTGACCCGAACCATACGTTGCAAAAAATGCGCGACCGCGGAATATCCGAGAACACGATTGACACGCTGGGATACGCGGGGATCGATTTGCGACACTGGCTGAAGGGAATTTCATCGTTGGAAGAAAGCGTCCTGGAAAGCGCCAGGGTCATTCGCCAACACCCGCTCATTCCTGCGGATGTAAGGGTCCATGGTCTCGTCATTCACCCGGTCACAGGCCGACTCGAAGTGCTGGCTGGCGACTATCAACTCGAAACTGACCTAGCCTGACTGTCGCCGCCCCTCTTGCCAAACGGCGTGTCGACGGGTGGAACAACTCATTTTCAAGGTTTGCTGTCCTCTGATTCCTGCGCGGTTAATTCTCATGCTTCTCATCCCCTTCGCCCGGAATTGTTCACAGGCAAATTACAACATGCACCATTAACCGCGATAATTCCCCCAGCGGATGGTTAATTTACAAAACCCATTATCCGAGGGGATGACGTGCGTGCGCAGCAGTAATAGCCGGGCGCCATTGTTCCCCGGCTCCCTGTGCGCGGGCTTGCGCGTGAGTTCATAGGTGTATTTGGATATATTCATACTTGCCGTTAGGCGTCTGTGTGACGTAAAGTAGAATGCCAGAACCCGGCGGATAGAACTTACCAGATATTTGATAAAGAACAGCCCACGACTTGGAGCCGAATAAATTAAAATATGGCCAGGTTCCGGGAAGTTGAATTCCTACTATGGTAATCGAGGACAGAGAAACATGGTTTGCTTGACTCATTGCAATCTGAGAACGGACGGCTACGTCATGAAATTGAACAACCCAGAATGCCAAAAATCCCAACGACATGAATATCACCAATAGGATAAACCCTGCAATAGCTTTCCTGCCTCTTTTCAATGGTATTTGCCACCCCCGAGGAAATCCCACGAGTTACAAAAACCGTGCCTGTGCAGAATTTACGACAGTACGGCCATAGCCGTCAATACCCCGCAGGACCGTTGTATTATATCTTTGTCGGGAGGCGAATTTCGTCACCCGACAAAGGTCGGAAAAGTACAGGTCCCTGATCACGGCACGCAAATCTTAAAACCTAAAACCGCAAATTCAATCCTAAAACAAGCGGGGCTCATATGAGTAACCTGAAAAGGGGTTTTGATCGATGGATAAATATATTTTCCCATCCGTATTTGATCCGGCCGAGGAAGGAGAGATCGGATATACCGTTACGTTTCCTGATTTGCCCGGATGTATCACTGAAGGCGATACGCTCGAAGAAGCCATGGCAATGGCGCGCGAAGCCATGGTGTCGGGTACCGATATGTACGGCGTGATCATATCAATGAGGACAGAGGACAAGCAAATCATGGGTTCTGGGAATCGATATGCCATATTCCTCCAGAACCGCTTTCAAGTACTTCTCGGCTGACTGGTGGCTATGAAAGCAAGCGGGGTCTGTCAATCCCGCGTCAAACAGTACCTTGGCCGAGAGCAGATCCACATATGCCTTGGTCATCCACTCCTGTGTTCGCTGCTTCATAAACAACTTTCCCTTCTGCAACGATCTCCTTCTTCAAGAGAAATCCCGCTTCCCATTCCCTCGGCGATCGGATGAGGAAGTCCATTGGAACACCTGGAACATGGGCTGCTTTGCGCACCTCCACCGCCGCTAGTGCCCGACGCAGCGTGAAGTTCATGACAACCAGAAAATCGAAGTCACTGTCTTCAGTGGCCTCCCCTCGCGCTCTCGATCCGAACAGGATGATACGCTGCACTGGGAAAGACTTTGATATTCGTGCCACGACGTACTCAACCACTTGTTGCTCTTTGTCAGTCACCACCTTCACCCCCGACAAGCAACATGCCCTCATTATACCCGCCCTCACCCTTGTTCACATCACGAGGAGCCAGTACCTTGCCCAGCTTCACAAATTCCTGCAAAAAGCAAAAACGGGATATACCTACCGTATCACATGCGCGCAATAACTGGCTGCTTACGAACCAGGCATGTGCTGCTCGGCCTTGATGTATATCCCTCTTAGTTGGAGCGGGTGGCGGGAATCGAACCCGCGCTCTCAGCTTGGAAGGCTGGAGTTCTACCATTGAACTACACCCGCATATGGCGCTGCTGCGACCCTGCGCATGAAAAGCATGGCGTGCCCGGAGAGATTCGAACTCCCGACCTTTTGATTCGTAGTCAAACGCTCTATCCAGCTGAGCTACGGGCACATAGACTCTGGTGGGCCCACCAGGACTCGAACCTGGGACCAACCGGTTATGAGCCGGCCGCTCTAACCAACTGAGCTATAGGCCCATCGATAAAATGGAGCGGAAGACGGGATTCGAACCCGCGACCCTCGCCTTGGCAAGGCGATGCTCTACCCCTGAGCCACTTCCGCAGAACGTTTATTATTATACATGGAAGCGGCTAGACGTGCAAGCTGCAGCCGATATCGCGATATCGTGATATCGGCTGGCCTGCGGCGATATTTCGGGATACAAGATCCGTCCTCCTGCTTGGCTTCAACCGAGTCTTGACGCTCGCGGCGTCTGCCGTTCAACAAAATCACGCCAAACTTCATGCGCCATCCTTAGTTCCACATCTTGTTTGCGCAGATCCTCCCGGCGCTTCTCATACGCGTTCTCCCACACGGCCTCAAGTCTCACGTCTTTTAGGGCGCGCTGCACTCTGATTGACAGGTCGCGATCCTCTTCGTTCAAAAGGTCCGTTTCCACGAGATGTGGAACCTCACGCGTTTCGCCCAGTCTCGTTACGCCGATGCGTCCCGCGCGTTCGAGCCGCCTGCCAATCGAAAAAATCAGATCAGTCATCTCCCAGGCTCTGTTGGCTGCGGTCTCGCGCTGGTTCCAGCAGTACTCCTCGAACGTTTGCTCCAGTGTCGCGTTTATGTATGCACGCTCAGCATTAAAGAGCATGTCGCCAAATTGCCACAACGGAAACTGTTCAGCGATCTCTTCGATCGACGCCACGGCAAAGGATGCGTGGCGCGCCAGGTAGAGACGCAGTTCCCGGATCGGTCGATCCGGATACGCCGCAGCGTGCAGGAGGTAGTAGGCGAGCATCTGATCGCAGGCGCCCTCCTCAGCAACGTGACGAACGGGTTTGATTTCGATCAACCTGTCGCCAAGGCGAACGTCGATCGCAGCGTCAGGATAACCAAGCCCTGCTCCCAAGGGCAATCGTTCATGCACCCCTATGCCGGCATCGGAACTCCAGTCGTGCTCAAGAACCCCCTCGATCATGTGCCCCAGATCGACCGCAATGCGGTCATATGTATCCTCAAAAAACTCCGTTCGCAACATGGGTTTTGCCTGATAAAAAGCGTCAAGAGCCGCCAGGCGCGCGCAGTCCCGAACGATCTCAGCCCGCTCGTCGCCGCTGATATAGTCGAAGCGGCGACGCAGCACCTCCGGAAACTGCGTGAGGACGTAGGCGCTCATCTCATCATCCCCCGGCGGTATTCCGGATACGCCGACCGCGCCATGCGCTCCATACGCGCCATAGAGATCTTTGTAGCGGTCCAATTCTGCGGAGTACCGATCGAAGCGAAACGGCAGCGAACGGGTGATGAGACCGTCAACATCGCCCGGATAGGGGGTGGTCCTGCGCTCCATGAAGGGGAGTCTGCGCTCAACCAGCACACCCGCTTGGCGCTGCACATACGCGTACAGCCAGTATTTGAACGCCTCGCCGCTGACCGGCGACTCGCGCGCGCCCAGTAGACCATTGACCTTGTAACGCTGCGCGGCGGCCCAATGGACGGGCTCACCGTCCTCTGTCCGAAAGAATCCCACCAACGACGGCAACTGTCGGCGGGCTTTCTTGAATTCGTTACGGTGCGCAATGCGAGTCAACGTCATCCCACACACCTCTTTACGCGTCTTTCCAAACAATGCACTCTAAGACCGAAGAAATAGGATGGAGACACGATAGCATAGCATCCTTTGCCCGATGTAAAAGCACCAACAACCGGGCGGGTGGAAAGCCCCGCTTGGCCGGAATCGTATGCTGTGCCGAGGCGAGTTCGGCGCAGCCGTGTTTGAGAAGCGGCGCAGCATACGATTCCGGCGGGCAGGAACGATCGATTTTCCGGGATACACCTTCCGGGATACACCTTCCGGGATAGACTTTCGGGATACACCCCCATGGCGCTGCTCAGTCACCGTGCCGCATGAGCGGAAACAGCAACACATCCCTGATGGACGGCTGGTCAGAAAGGAGCATCACCAAGCGGTCAATCCCAATGCCGAGGCCTCCCGTCGGCGGCATCCCGTATTCCAGCGCGAGGATGAAATCCTCGTCCATTTCATGCGCTTCATCGTTGCCCTGCGCTCGCTCCTGCAACTGGGCTTCAAAGCGTTCACGTTGATCAATCGGGTCATTAAGCTCACTAAAAGCGTTTGCGTACTCCCGTCCAAGAATGAACAGCTCAAAACGATCCGTGAACCGGGGATCGTCGAGATTCTTCTTCGCGAGCGGCGATATTTCGACGGGGTGGCCAAAGACAAACACCGGATCAGTCAATGTCGATTCTACTTTTTGCTCGAAAAACTCGTTGACAATGTGACCGAATTGCATCGTGGCCGTGATCGACACACTGTGTTGACGCGCCACATCGCGCGCTTCCTCAACAGACGCCACTGTGAAGAAGTCCACGCCAGTGACACCGCGAATGAGGTCCACCATGTGCGCCCGTCGCCACGGTGTTCCGAGACTGATCGCATGTCCACCGTAGGTCAGTTGTGTCGTTCCGCACACATCCTGCGCAATCTGCCTGATCAGGTCCTCGGTCAGCGTCATCATATCCTGGAAATCCATATACGCCGCATACAGTTCCATCATGGTGAATTCTGGATTGTGCCTTGTGGACACTCCCTCATTGCGGTATACGCGGCCAATTTCGTAAACCCGCTCCAGTCCACCGACGATCAGCCGCTTCAGATGCAGTTCGAGCGCGATCCGCATCACCAGCGCCATATCGAGAGCGTTATGGTGGGTCAAGAATGGTCTGGCCGCCGCTCCGCCTGCCACCGTATGAAGTGTAGGCGTCTCGACTTCAAGGAAGCCCTGTGCGTCCAGATGCCTGCGCATCGATTGAATGATCCGGCTGCGCAGGACAAATGTTTCCCTGGTCTGTGTATTCATGATGAGGTCCAGGTACCGTCTTCGGTAACGGGTCTCGACATCACGCAGTCCGTGCCATTTCTCAGGAAGCGGTCGCAAAGACTTCGCCAACAATGTAAAGCGTTCCACGTGAACGGTCACTTCACCGCGATTGGTTTTAAAGACATACCCTTCAACCCCGACAATATCTCCAATATCAAGCATCTCAAACTGCCCATACGCCTCTTCACCGAGGTCATCAACCCGGGCATATATCTGAATGAGTCCTTCCTGATCCAGCAGATGGGCGAATCCAGCCTTGCCGTGACCGCGTCTGGTCATGAGACGGCCCGCCATTGTGACAAATGTTTTGTTTTCCGCGAGATCCTCTCTGGTCAGGGATTCGACGTTGCGAACCACATCGACAGAGCGATGGGTGGGCGCAAAAGACGACCCAAACGGATCCACCCCTTGCTTCCGCCAAGCTTCCAGTTTTGCGCGTCTGACACTCAGCGCGTCTTCCCCAATGTCTGCAACTGGCGATTCGTGTCCTGATCTCAGTTGCTCTTCCGTCAAATCCACAACACTCCAACCCCTCGTAATGCCAATCGCCGACTGTGTCGGCGACCGTTCCGCGTTATTTGCGAATTTCCAGGACCTCGTAGCGAATGGTTCCGGCCGGAACGCTGACCTCCACCTGCGATCCCACCGATTTCCCGAGGAGCGCCTTGCCGACAGGCGATTCGTTTGAAATTTTGTTGTCCGTAGGGTCTGACTCCGCCGAACCTACAATCAGGTACTCCACATCTTCCTTATAAGCGACATCCCTCAGTCGCACCGTGGACCCGATGCTCACCACCCCGGTATCCACCTCTTCCTCGTGAATAATGCGCGCGTTGCGCAACATCTTCTCGAGTGTGATGATGCGGCCCTCCACAAACGCCTGCTCGTTTTTGGCATCTTCATATTCAGAGTTTTCACTGATATCCCCATAGCTAATCGCCACTTTGATGCGTTCGGCAACTTCTCTGCGTTTCACCGACTTGAGGTGCTCCAACTCGTCCTCGAGTTTCTTGAGACCAGCCGGTGTGAGAAGAACTTCCTTTTCAGACATGCGATTCGCTCCTTTAGAATCTGTCGCAAACCCTCGAGCAGCCATTTAGCCCGAAAAAACTGTCAGAGACGGTCTGACAGTGTTTGATCATTCCCATAGACTCGGAATCTGCGGTAATTATATGGCATCCCATGATGGCTGTCAACGTATTCCTTCTGACCGACGGGCATGGTTCCCCGCATCCCTCCTTATAGTGGACGTTGCCCTTGGCAAGCCTGTGTAGTGTACCACTCCATGCCTATTGTATGCGCTGTCAACGCAATATCGACAGCAAAAATGATTCCATTGCCGCGGCGGAATCCAGTTCATTGATCGCTTGTCGAAGTTGCGCTGATCCGGGCAGGCCTTTGACGTACCAACCCGCATGCTTGCGCATTTCTCGAACGCCGATGTACTCGCCTTTGTCGGCAACGAGCAGATGCAGATGCTCAATGGCCACGGCCATACGTTCTTCGGCGGTTGGCGGCGCAATTATGTCGCCATGAGCCAGATACGCGGCAATCTCGCGGAAGATCCAGGGATACCCAAGCGCGGCGCGACCAATCATCACTCCGTCACAACCTGTTTCGAACAACAGGCGTGCTGCCTCTTCGGGCGAATTCACGTCGCCATTGCCAATCACCGGGATCGTCACCGCCTCTTTGACCTGTCGGATGATGGACCAGTCGGCCTTGCCCGCATACATCTGCTTCGCTGTGCGACCGTGTACGGTTACTGCCTGGGCTCCTGCCGCCTCCACCGCCTTTGCGACTTCAACCGCGTTGACGTGGTCGTCATCCCAACCCTTGCGAAACTTGACCGTGACCGGACGATCGACTCGTCTGACAACCGCGTCGACGATCTCTGCGGCATAGAAGGGATCTTTCGCAAGGGCCGCCCCGGAACCATTTTTATGGATTTTTAGCACCGGGCAGCCCATATTGATGTCTATGATATCGGCGTTTGTTCCTGAGGCAACCATCTCGGCCGCCATAACCATGGTCTCTTTGTCATAGCCAACAAGTTGCAGGCTTACCGGGTGTTCGTCGGGCACAATCTGCACCATATGCTGCGTGCGTTCATTCCGATGGACAAGCGCCTTGTCACTGACCATCTCAGCGCAGACCATGCCGGCGCCCAAACGCTTGGCCAAGATTCGGAAAGGCGGATTGCAGACACCGGCCATGGGCGCCAGGATGACGGGATTGTCAAGCGCCACACCGCCAATCGTTAGCGGTTCTCTGCCACCCGCATGCGCAGTCTGCGCAGCGCCCGAGTATTTCAATTGCTCTGCCAGCGCCGCCATCGTTACTCACCCCCATGTTCCTGCCTTCTTGTCACCATCCCCTCAAGACCCAGTTCAGCTCGCGACACGTCGAGCACTGTAATCAGTTTTTGGATGAGCAAATCGCTGGGCATCCGAGTACCCCGTTCCATGCCGCCGATGATCGCCACGGAGACGCCCATGGCAGCGGCCAGTTCCTGTTGCGTGAGTTGCTTCAATTTTCGGTAGGCGCGCACGCGTCTCGTAAACAAATCGGAGTCCACTTAACACCCTCCTTTCCGCATACCCGATCGCACAACTCACGCATGGTCACGCCGAGGAGCGGGTGCGTGAGTGTAGGGGCAATTTGCGACAGCGGCACAAGGACAAACGCCCGCTCGTGCATCCTGGGATGCGGAATGATCAGTTCCGGGGTTAAGTCTATTTCCGCTTCATCACAAAGTAGCATATCCAAATCGATAATGCGCGGGCCATAGCGAACGGAGCGCACGCGGCCAAGGGCGCGTTCAATTCTGACAAGAACCCTGAGCATGTCCACCGCGCCCATTTCCGAGCGCACCTCGACTACGGCGTTGAGAAACTTGGGTTGGTCTGCAAAATCCACCGGATCTGTCTCAAATACATCCGAAACAGCGCCCACAGACGTACCGTCCAGAATCGCCAGTTCCCGAAGGGCCTGCCGCAAAAACAGTTCCCGATCACCCAGATTGGTTCCCAACGAAATATAATACGTGCATGTTTTCATGGTTTAGCGCACCAGTGAATCCGTCATCTTGGCCACCCGCGCCATTTCCTTGACGTCATGCACGCGCACGATGTCCGCTCCGCGCGCGATGGCGATGGCCACTGTGGCCGCCGTTCCTTCCACGCGTTCCAGGACCGGCAGATCCAGCACCCGGCCAATCATCGATTTGCGCGAAGTACCGACCAGCACAGGGAACCCAAGTTCCTTTATTTTATCAAGTTGATTGATCAGCGCCAAGTTTTGGGCGATGGTTTTTCCGAAACCGATACCTGGGTCAAGGATAATCTGTTCCTCCCGAAGTCCCGCGTCCAAAGCAAGTTCAATCTGATGCAACAAGTCTCCACAGACGACGTCCACAATATCGCCGTCGATCGGGTCCCGGCCGTTGGCGTTGTGCATCATGACGTAGGGAGCGTCACTTGCGGCAACCACAGAGAACATCGCAGGATCCTGCATGCCCCCCCAAACATCGTTGACGATATCGATCCCCATGGCAAGAGCCTGTTGGGCGATTCGCGCCTTGTAGGTATCGAGCGACAATGGCAGACCAATCTTCTCTCGCAACAATGGCAAGAGCGGTTCCAGACGGCCCCACTCCTCGCTGTATGTCAAGGTGGTGTAACCTGGACGCGTTGATTCGGCGCCAATGTCAATCACATCCGCGCCGGCCGCCGCCATGTCCTGCGCGTGTTCGAGCGCCCGCTCAATGGCAAAATACTGTCCGCCGTCGGAGAACGAATCAGGCGTGACGTTCAAAATGCCCATGATTAGAGTCCGTTTTCCCAATTCCCGCAGACGGGGATGCGTTGCGGTATGGAACTCTGAGGTGATCGTTCCCGCCATGCGTATCCCCCCGTATTAATCCATTTGAAACAGCGCCGTACTCAGATACCGTTCCCCATTTGACGCTGAGATGGTGAGAACCCGGTGACCACGCCCCAGTTCCTTCGCGATCTGCAACGCCGCAAAAACGGCCGCCCCGGAACTGATGCCGACCAGCAGCCCCTCTTCTCGCGCCATCCTTCTGGCATACTCGAAAGCCTGTTCACTGCTTACGGTCAGCACTCGATCCAACAGACTCCGATTCAGAATTACCGGCACAAATCCCGCCCCGATACCCTGAATCTTGTGAGGGCCGGCCTGTCCTCCGGACAGAACCGCAGATTCTTTGGGCTCAACCGCCACGATCTGACACCGAGGTATGCGTTGCCGCAGCACTTCGCCAACACCGGTGATGGTTCCGCCCGTTCCCACTGCTGACACAAAGGCGTCAAGCCTGCCTTCCATCTGCTCAACGATTTCCGGTCCAGTCGTGTTCCGATGTACCTGAACGTTGGCGGGGTTATTGAACTGTTGTGGCATGAAGTGCGTGTTTGGAGAACTCGCCGCGATCTCTTCCGCTTTCGCGATGGCGCCGCGCATGCCTTCGGCGCCGGGCGTCAGCACCAGGTCGGCGCCGTACGCCCGCAACAGACTGCGCCGTTCAACGCTCATCGTATCGGGCATTACAAGTAGAGCCTGATACCCTTTTGCCGCGGCGACCAACGCCAGACCGATGCCCGTGTTGCCGCTTGTTGGCTCGACAATCGTGTCGCCGGGCTTTAGCTTTCCTGTCGTTTCCCCGTCTTCGATCATTCCCAACGCAATCCGATCCTTCACGCTGCCGCCCGGATTCATCCACTCCAGTTTCACGAACACCTCAGCGGATCCGTCTTCTACGAGACGGCGCAATTGCACAACAGGAGTATCGCCGATCAGATGCGTGATGTCATCGACAACCCTCACACCAACACCTCCTTATCCGATATGAATACACGATATTTACTTGTGTCATTAAGATTATCGTTTCGTGTCGCCCGAGTCAATACTTGGCAGAATCGCGAAGTTCGCGCAGTTGTTCGTTATCAAACCAGTACCGTTCGGAACAAAAGTGACAGACCAGTTCAGCATGACCCTGCTCCTCCAGAAGATCCGTCAATTCCTGTTTTCCGAGAGACAGCAGAACGCGACCCAATCGTTCCTTGCTGCAGGAGCAGGCGAAGGTGATCGGACGCCTGGAGAGGATTTTGACGTCGTCACCGAGAACGCGACGCAATAGGCTTTCGGGGTCTTCTCCCTGAAATAGCAGGTTTGTGACCTGGGGCAACTCGGCAATCCCTGTTTCCACATCAGCGATGGCCTCTTCTGAAGCATCCGGCAGTATCTGCATCAGTAAGCCCCCCGCCGCCAAAACAGACAGATCAGGGGCCACGAGGACACCCACCGCTACAGCAGACGGCGTCTGTTCCGACACGGCAAAATAGTACGTAAAGTCTTCTCCGATTTCTCCAGATACGATCGGCACGCTTCCCCGGTAAGGTTCCCGTAACCCCAAGTCTTTCATCACGTATAGAGACCCCTGTTGACCAACTGCTCGCCTGACGTCAAGTTTTCCGAATTCATTGAGCGGAAAATTGAGATGCGGTTCATCCGCGTATCCCTTTACAGTTCCCAAACCTGTCGCGACGACAACGATCTTGCCAACAGGTCCGCCGCCTTGCACCTGTAAAGTAACCTGATGCTCCGGATGTTTGAGCCCTGCTGTCAGCAGCGCGCCCATCGTGGCGACTCTGCCGAGCGCTGCCGTGACGACGGGCCAGGTGTCATGCCGCCTTTGCAGTTCGTCCACCACATGTTTGGTCGTCGCGGCATAAGCCAGTATGCTGTCATCTCTGGAAGTCGCCACCACCACATAGTCTCGCGTCTGAGTCATGCCCTCACTTCACCTTTCATCGGCTTCGCATTGGACCTCCATCCCTCTGCGGCGCCATCAGCCGTCATCTGGTCTAGGGGACATGTGATAAACCTGATTTCGGCAGGCGCAGTGCGGACTTTATCACATGTTCCCTAGAATTCACACTCGATAATCTCCGCCAGCAGATTCTCACGCAAATCCACCTCATAAGATTCCGTTAGATCGCATCCGTGACTGTCCCGCAGAATTCGAATCACCGGTCTCTGCGGTTGTTCGGGGTACGAAGCCACTACAACGCCAGTTTCCCCCGACTGCAACCTCACAGTAGTGCCAACTGGGTACAAAGCCACACACTTGATGAATGAATTTACCACGGTGGTGTCAAACCCGACAGCGGATCCCCCGAGGATAAACTCGAGCGCGTGGTGAGGCAGGTACCCGGTTCGATACACTCGATTTGCGGTCAGCGCCTCGTAGACGTCGCTAACTGCCACAATGCGACTGTACAGATGCTGTTCTTCCCGAATGCCTCGCGGATAGCCTTCACCGTTCAGGCGTTCATGATGCTCATAGGCGACGACCGCAGCATAGCTGGGAATGTCCAGCCTTCCGCTGAGCATTTGAAATCCGTGTGTCGTATGGGTTTTGACCAATTCATATTCCGAACTTGTGAGCTTGCCAGGTTTATGGAGCACAGACGAGGGGATCATGAGTTTCCCGACATCATGGAGCAATGCGCTGACTCCCAGATCAGACAACTGTCGAGAAGTGAGTTCGAGCTTTACGCCGATTGCAATCGACAGAATCGTAACATTCACCGAATGATGATAAAGTTCTGCATCGTAGTCGTAAACCGCCGAAAGAGGAACCGCCATGCCTCGGTGGGCGCCAATCTCCCCGAGCAGGCGGTTCACCACTCTTCTTACTTCCTGCCCAAGTCCCCTCTGCCGGAACGCCGATGATGTTCGTATGTCTCGCGAAAGCAGCGTGAGATTATTGTAGGCAACCTCAATCAAAGTCCTGCGCGTTGTTTCCGATACCACTTCATCCGGCCGCACGTCCTCACACAGCGGATCCACGATATACACCGACCGTATGCCCCTGCTCTGTAAACGTCGAATGAGCGAGTCCGAGAGTTCTATCCCGGAGGCGAGCAAAACGCGACCCCTTTCATCAAGGATCGATTGGGCCAAGAGATCG
>JAJZEE010000088.1 GCA_021805735.1 Bacillota bacterium | reverse complement strand
GACTTGCGTGGACGGCATTGTGGACGGTTCCCTCAAAACACCCTCATCGGTGCGGGAGAAGATTGCGAAAGACAACTCGTGGACAAAGCGAATCGCGGAGACGGATCGCATGCTAAAGGAGGTGCTGCAATGAGGTCGCCCGCTGCCCCGATCATTCTGGCCGCAGGATTGTCGGACCGCCGACTCAGCGCGCCGGATCGTATCCAGTCGGTTCAGCCAACCTGTAAGTCGCCGGAAACCGCAACGGCCGTCTCATAGACCATGGCAATCTCGTCACAAGCTGAGTACTTTTTGCAATGGATGCAGTCTTTCCAAGTTTTTTGGTGCAATCCCCGCTTGTCGACAACACGAAAACCGCAGCGCTCAAAAAATGCTTGCTGATACGTGAGCGCCAGCACCTTGGGCACCTCCAGACATTGCGCCTGCTCAAGAAGAGCGTCAACAAGCAACCGACCATACCCTTTTCCCTGCGCATTCTGAGCCACTACAAGTGAACGGATCTCCGCAAGGTCCGGCCCGAGTATGTGGAGCGCCGCCGTGCCAACCACCCAACCGGACTCCTCGACAACGACGAAGGAGAGCAGCCCTTCGCACACAGACTGTCTGGATCGCGGCAACAGCACACCCTGCTCTACATAATCCTGCAAGAGTGCGACAATCGCATCAACATCACTGAGTTTCGCGGATCGAATCACCCTGGTCACGCTCCCGCCAATAAAAATCCAGCATCAAGTTGTGTACTCGCTGTTGATCCTGACATAATCGTGCGTAAGATCGCACGTGAAGAACCGCACCGCGCACGAGCCTGCTCCAAGCGCAATGTCCACGACGATTTCAGACTTTGCCATCAACTCGCGCGCAGTCACATCTGGCACAGAGCGAAATACATCGCCGTGAAAGACAATCTCGCCGCCGATGGCTACCTGCAACTGATTCCAGTCAAATTCCGCCCCAGCGCGTCCGATCGCAGACACGATCCTGCCTGGATTAAAATCCTCGCCAAAGAACGCTGTTTTCACTAGCGGAGAAGTGGCTACCGCCGACGCCACCCGGTCAGCGTCACCCTCATTGGCAGCCCCTTGCACTCGAATCTCAATGAACTTGGTTGCGCCTTCGCCGTCTTTTACGATCATCCTCGCGAGCGCTTCACAAACGTCCGTCAACGCCGCGCAGAAACTCTCGTAAGCCTGAGTACCCTCACTGATTACGGGCGGCGCCAGTTGCCCGGCGTCGCGGGATTGCGCTGCTCGAGCCAGTAGAATGACACTGTCATTGGGACTCGTGTCCCCATCGACCGAGATGGCGTTAAATGTGGTCTTGACAGCGCGCTGCAAGGCCGTTTGCAAGGCCGCGGGATGAATGGCCGCATCTGTTGCGAGCACGCTGATCATCGTTGCCAGGCGAGGGTGAATCATGCCCGCGCCCTTGGCCACTCCGCCTATTTTATAGATGGCCCCATCCGCCTCAAACGAGGCGACTGAAGTCTTCGGAAATGTGTCTGTCGTCATTATGGCTTTAGCAGCTGTCAGCCCCGCCTCAAAACTCGTATCCACGGACTCCACCAACCCTGCCAACCTGTCGATATAGCGTTCCGCGCGCAAAGGCACTCCAATCACGCCTGTGTGCAGGACAACCACCTCGTCAGCGTGACATCCCAACAGTTCGCCAAGACTCGCAGCCAGCAACTCTGTATCCGCTCGCCCAGTCACACCCGTTCCGGCGTTCGCGTTTCCGCTGGTGATCAGCACCGCTTTGACCCCTGTTCCACCGTGCAGTCGATCCAACGCACTCTCTACGCAGGCGCTCCGAAACCGGTTTGTCGTGAAAACACCGGCCATGACCGTCGGCTGTTCACAGACGAACAACGCCGCGTCAGGCTGCCCACGTCGCTTGATGCCAATGGCGCCGCCCGCGCAAGCTATGCCGGGCACCTCAATCAATCCTGCTGTACGCTCCTCCGCGTTCACGGGCAGTCCCCTTTCCTGCGCCTGCGTATCCCCACAATCACGCTGCGGTGAACCCTCGACACGCCGAAACACTCGTGAAACTATCTCATTACTATACACATTCGTTTATATTTATGCAAACGAAAAAATGCCAAACCAAAGCCCTATAATAAACAGAAGGGCTGGTTGTATCGCTATCGCGTTTCTCAGCGTTAACGCTTACAGACAGAACCCGCCTAATCAGAAAGAGTGAGGAAAACTTGCGACCATTTCGCGCGAGATTTGGGGGCATATTTGCTATCGTAGCTGTTCTGGCGGGGATGGCGGGGGTTCAGGTATGGCGTCTGTACCACACGAATCCGCCGTTTCAAAACCTGTTGAAGGCGGAAATTGCAACGCCCATCGACACGTTCAATGCCTCTGCGGCCAATCCTGCAGACAAGCACATGATCATCGTGACAGGCAGTGGTTCCCACGTGCAGTTCGGCCCGAAGCTGTTTCCCGCCCTGATTACGGCGTACTGGTGCCCGCACTGTCAGCGCACGCTCGTGCTGTTGGATCGCCGGCAAAAGACGCTCAAGCGATTGCCGATTGTGATCAGCACCGGATTTGCGCAAGGCACCACTCTGGCAGAAGCAAAGAACCTCACAGCAAAGGAAGTCTCCAGTCTTCATTTACGGGGATTTCGCGTGTACTATCTGCTCCATAACTGGCGTTCAACAGTGACCGAATTCCCAACCCTGGTTTTTTCCCGTGGCGGGAAGTGGATGCAACTGCATGGGGAACACACCATCGCGGTGTGGCGCAAGGCGATTGGGCCTTAGCGCCACTTGCCGACGACGGGAGCGCTCTGGTATTTCATGCCATGCCAATCGGCCGTCTCTGATAATCCAGACCGGGCGCCAACGACTGCGCGCTGCGAAATGCTAAAGAACGCGCTTTGAATCGATCGCCACGACACGACCGAGCTCTGCCGACTGAACCGCCGCCAAAATGACCTGCAGGGAAGCCATGCCCTCGGAACCTGGAATGGCAGACTCCCGACCGCTGAAAATGGCGTCCACAAATTCGTCCACGACGCCGCTTGTCGTCTGACTCTGGTTCGTCGCCACCTGTCCCGCCTCGATGCGTTCTATGTCACCGTCATCATGGTGCACGATGACCTGGTACACCGGATCGGCCGCTATATGCATGACGCCATGCTCACAGTACAGATGCGTACTGTTGTCTTCCCCAGGATGATGAGTCCAACTCGCGGTGAGTGTGCCCATCGCGCCTGACAGCATACGCAACACACATACGGCGTTATCTTCGACATCTCCCGGCTTCTCAAGCGTCGACACGAACGCCGAAATACTTTCGACTTCGTCTTCCAGCAACCAGCGAATGAGGTCCGCTTTGTGCACGCCGAGATCGCCCAAAGCGCCTACAAACGCCTCCGACTTGCGGAAAAACCAGGAGTCTGTTCCATCGATCGACCAACCCTCAGGACCGCCGTGCGAAAACGTGGTCCGAAATGTCAGAACAGCGCCAAGTCGACCACTGTGAAGCATCTGCTTTGCCTTCACATGAGCGGCCATAAACCGCTGGTTGTGCCCGATCATCAGCAACTTGCCCGACGACCGGGCGGCCTCAACCATCTCCTGAGCTTCTTGGCGAGAAGTCGCCATAGGCTTCTCACACAGCACATGCTTCCCCGCCTGTAACGCCGCCACCGTAACTTTTGCATGCAAAAAATTGGGAAGACAGACGCTCACAGCTTGAATGTCCGGATCCCGCAACAACTCAGTATAATCCGCATACGTCCGAGCTCCATATTTGTCAGCCATCTCAACAGCACGGTGTGGCACTACATCGCATACGGCCCGAACCACAGCTCGCCGGTTTTCGGCATATTCTGGAAGATGGCGATGCCGGGCTATACTCCCGCACCCGATGACGCCAATTTGTAAACGGCTCACTCCGCTTGCACCCCTAACATAATCTCATACTAAATTTCTCGAAACCGTTCCTATACGGCAACCGCTATTCCCATTCAATGGTTGCCGGCGGTTTGGATGTTACATCATACACGACCCGATTCACACCCGTCACCTCATTGCAGATCCGATTCGACATCACTTGCAGCACTTCATACGGGATGCGGGCGAATTCCGCAGTCATGCCATCGCGAGATGTGACCGCCCGAATGGCCACCGTCGCAAAATAGGTGCGCTCATCACCCATCACGCCCACACTGTGCGAATTCGTAAGTACCGCAAAGTATTGCCATATCTCGCGATTTAACCCGTGACGAGCCACTTCTTCGCGAACGATGGCGTCCGCCTGTTGCAGCATGGCGATGCGGGGCGCCGTAACCTCTCCGATGAGGCGAATGGCCAACCCCGGTCCAGGAAACGGTTGTCGCCAGACAAAGTCATGCGGCAGACCAAGCTGCTCTCCAAGCGCTCTGGCCTCATCCTTAAACAGCGAGCGCAGCGGCTCAATGAGCTCAAAGCGCATGTCACTCGGCAACCCGCCGACATTGTGGTGTGATTTAATGGTCGCGGCCGTCTTCGTGCCGCTTTCGATCACATCAGTATACAGCGTACCTTGTCCCAGAAAGGCGAAATCACCCAACGCGGCGGCTGTGTCGTCAAATACGCGAACGAACTCACGCCCGATGCGTTTGCGTTTCTCTTCGGGATCGGCAACGCCCGACAGAATGCGCAGGAAACGATCCCGCGCGTCCACTTTGTGAATGTCCATGTGAAAGACACCCCGAAACATGTCCATCACCTGCTCCGCCTCGCCTAGCCGAAGCAGACCATGATCGACGAACACACAAGCAAGACGATCGCCGATCGCACGATGCAGGAGCGCCGCCGTCACAGAAGAGTCCACGCCCCCTGACAGCGCCATGAGCACTCGACGATCGCCAACCTTGGCGCGAATCTCCGCGATGGCGTCATCGACGAACGACTCCATGCGCCAGTTGGGTTCGCAACCGCAGATGCTAAAGAGAAAGTTGCTCAGCAAGGTCTCCCCATGATCGGTGTGCTGGACTTCGGGATGGAACTGCACGCCATACAGTCGACGCTCATGGTCGCTCATCGCAGCCACAGGAGCGCTGCCCGTCTCCGCATCCACCCGGAATCCTTCCGGCACGCCCGATACGATGTCACTGTGGCTCATCCAGACGCGCTGCGCAGCAGGCGTACCTGCAAACAGAAGTGAAGGAGCGTGCGCGATCTCAATCTGCGCCTGTCCATATTCGCGTGCGTGCGCCCGCTCTACCCGCGCGGAGAAATCCTTGGCGATCAGTTGCATGCCATAGCAGATGCCCAGGATGGGAATGCCCAGTCGATAGATATCCGGATCTACGACAGGCGCTCCTGGTTCATATACGCTGCGCGGTCCACCGGAGAACACAATCCCTTTGACATCGAGTTCACGAAGAGTCTGCGCAGTCACGTCATACGGGAGAAGTTCCGAATAAACATGCAGGTCGCGGATGCGTCGCGCGATTAACTGGTTGTACTGTCCGCCAAAATCCAGGACGACAACCCGGTCAACATGTGCTGTCAAGATGACACCCAACTTTCGTTTTGCGATTCATGGTGAATCCTGCCCATGTCTCTTTGTGTCGTGCGTTTACTCTTGGTCAACTCGCGCAACAACCTGTCACCCTCAGCGACCGAGTTTCCGGCTTGCTGACCGCCGTAACAAATCCGTTCAAACCACTCAACGAAACGCAACATGTCGCGGCGCAGGGTCTCATTGCGACAGGCGCAGGCGTATTCCCGCAGCGTTTGCCCTGGAAGCCGATCACCAAAACGCCGGACAAACTGGCGAATCAGCGACTCCATCTCCAGTGCGGGCCAGCGCGCTCTGATCCGGCGCCTGCGCAGCAGCATCACCGCGAAAGCGGCCAGCGCCACGACAAGCAGAGCTGCAACGCCCAATTCCACTGCATTTACGCCCGGAACAGGTGAAAATGCGCCCGTTGCTTTCTTGCCGTTCTGTTTCTGCCCTGCCAACTTCTTGTGCAGAGCCGCTACCGCGGTCTTGTGAGGAGCGTGCTGCGCGGCTTTGGCTGCTCCATCCGGCAATACGAAAGACGGCGTTGCCTCAAACGGAATCCACCCGTAACCCGCAAACCAAATCTCGGCCCAAGAGTGAGCGTCTACCCCGCGCAGAAGGTATTCGTTAGTTGGGCCGTTATATTTTGGATCCGCGGGCACAGTGACAAATCCTTTCACCCAGCGCGACGGAATCCCCACGGCCCGCGCCAGCACCGCCAGTGCGCTTGAAAACTGATCGCAGTATCCCCGGTGCGTCACAAACAAAAACTGATCCACAAAATCCTGTCCGGGTTTAATGTACGGAATATTGTTCGTCTGATACCTCTCATGACTCTGCAAGTACGTAATGATCGCTTCGACCTTGTTGTATGTTCCATGGAGCCCCGCCGTAATCTGACGCGCCAGCAGCACATCGCGGGCAGGAAAATTCTGAGGCAACTCCAGATTGCCTGGAAATGCGTACGCAAGGTTCCCGTCATGCACGGTCTCCAACAGGGAAGCGGACGGCGCCGGCATGTCAGAAGTCACAGTGTATGCCGCCCCAGGCCCAATCGTTCCCGCCGACACCGTGTCCGTTTGGGGGGTGACAGTGAAATGGGCGTGTCCGCCCGGAGCGGTCACACCCACAATCTGATAGGCGCCAAAGAGGACGGGATAGTGTCCACGAACCACCTGAACGCGTTCTGTCAAGGTGTTGGTCGGCGCCGCCGCATCGGGCCCCATCTGCGCTATCAGGGATGTCGGGATAGAGGTCCCGGACATAAACCGATCGGTTGTCGACGATGGCTGCACCCACCCCTGGCCCGTGTACTGGTTTAGCGATTCGCCGCGATAGTAGGACGGCTGATTGGCAAATACGCGCAGGAAAACTTTGCTGCTCCCTTTAAACGGCCCTCCCAGATTGGCGTCGTTGGCCCCGTATATCTGCGAAGACTGCTTGGGCGAGGCGCCCGATTCAAACTCTTTGAGCAGCGCCAAAGGTTTGGGCCAATTGGGCGCGGCTTTCGGAATCGCCAACCCGGTCATAACAATCGTTGCCGCCAGGCCCGCAGGGATTGCAAGGTGGCGCATAATCTCGCGCCGTGACTGCACCGCAGAAAACAGTTGCAGACGCGGCGCGTTCGTGAGAGCAAGCAATGCCAGACCAATCAGCATGAAGGTGATGATCTGCACGTGATCCCGGACCCCATAGGCGCCCGCAGCATCAATCAGCACGGCCTCCCCTGCGATGAGCGCCGCCAGTACGAGCAGTGGTTTTGCAAGGCACTCCTGCAACAGTTTCGTACCAAACGTGATGACGCCGAAAAATGCCAGCGTTCGGACACCGTCGTTGACCGCGCGTACGTCCCCTGACAGCAGGCTGCGCGCGGCAGTTCCGAGATCGCTCGCGAGTTGGGAGAGAAACGCGGTCGGAGGGAACCAGGAAATATACGGATAATATTCCCATTTGATGAGACCGAGAACCACAACAGTGAGCAGCGTTGCACGCACATAGCGGTTCGAAATCAGATCGGCGAGCAGCAGAATGCCAATGTACCATATAATCGGAATGGTATTGCCCATATAGGCGACATTCTGAACGGCCAGGAGCACCTGGGCCGTCCACCCCCACAGCAACAGCGACACGACTATGCCTTGCACAGTATCACGCTTGACCCGCATGCAACGATCCCCCAGCCCCAAGAGAATCCAGACTGTCCAGCGAATGTAACGCCCGAGTCTGCCACCCGAACAGTCGCAGACGTTCCACCAAAGCATCTTCCTCTGGCGCCAATGATGACTGCTCCGCCCGTGCGAGAAGCAGTTGAACGCGCAGTTGGCGTTCCGCCGCGATTACCGCAAAACGCAACAGTCCATCCGTCACGCTCCTCGTCACCACCACTGCCGTTGACTGACGGGGCACAGACATCAAACGCCATAACCCCTCTGAGAAGGGCGCCTGTCCGTCCGCTTCAGCGACCGCCAGATGTTCCAGCATTCGCAGGAGAGTGAGGTCGCCCTGCTGTGCCGGAACATGATGCATGCCTGCTCCAAACGCGTAGTACCCAAACACGATGCGGGTTCTGTGCGCATATTCTGCCAGCGAAGCCACTGTCGACAACGCCAGTTCAAACGATGAAGGAAACCCTCCGAAACTCTCGTGGGATGCATCCAGTATAAACAGTAGCTCATTCAGTGCATAGTGTTCAAATTCCTTTGAGCGGAGCGTTCCGGTTCGCGCGGTGGCCAGCCAGTGAATGCGGCTGAGCCGGTCCCCCGGAATGTACTCCCGCGTTCCGATCACTCGGGTAGCGTCGAAAACGTTTCTGGACTGAGCCACCCTGTTGCCGAGGCGACGCTGATCGATGGTCGACCAATAGGCAATTCGGCGAACATGAGGGTACACGACAAGTTGAGTTGAGCAGCGCACCTCCACGCGCCTGACCAACAGACCAAACACATCGCCGCCGCTGACCGCGACCGCGTGCAGTCGGTACAAGCCTCGCGGAGCGTCCGTCAGTCGATACTCAACGGAAAACTCCTTACGACCCCATGGATAAACGATACGAAACGGTTCATCGGTTCGCACTGTCAGTTTGGTCGGCAACACGTCCTCAACGCGCAGCCACTGCACAGGCATCCACGCATGGTCTGTAATCTTCACGTCAATAAGGACGGTGACATCCTGCCCGGCCTGGAGCCGCCCTGCAGATACGCGGCGAGTGACGTTAAATGTACGTCGCAGCGACCACCATGCCAATGTCTCGTAACAGGCGAACAGCAGCGAGGCGCAAAACAGAAACCAGGAGCCAAATCCTCCATACATGTGGGAAACGGCAAACATCGCCGCGGCGACCGCGTAAAAGAGAGTCAACAGCAGAGCGTTGCGCACGGCTACCTCCGCACGGGCAGGACGGGAACCGGTGTCTCACGGAGAATGTCTGCGACCAGCGACTCTACGGAAATGCCCTGAATTCTCGCTTCGGGATGGACGAGGATGCGATGACTGAGCACGTAAGGCGCCAGCCGCTTTACGTCGTCGGGGAGCACAAATTTCCGCCCCTCCACATAGGCGTACGCGCGCGCCGCCTTCGCAAGAGCGATGCCCCCCCGAGGCGAAACACCGAGATACACTTGAGGGTGCGCCCGAGTACGGCCGACAATGTCCACGACATAGGCGTATATGGTTTGATCCATGTATACGTCGCTCACCGCAGTCTGCCACAGTTCTATGTCACGCGGCGTGGCCACAGGCTCCAGACTGTCGACATCCATGCCATCCACACCCCGCATGAGTACGCTGAGTTCTTCAGTCGCACTCGGATACCCCACGGACAGTTTCATCAGAAACCGATCAAGTTGAGCTTCCGGAAGCGGAAAGGTTCCCTCGTACTCAATGGGATTTTGCGTGGCTAACACAAAGAACGGGCTGGGCAATTCATGTGTCACCCCATCAAAAGTGACACTCTGTTCTTCAAGCGCTTCCAAAAGGGCCGCCTGTGTCTTGGGTGAAGTTCGGTTGATCTCATCGGCGAGAACAATCTGTCCGAAAATCGGCCCCGGTCGATACTCGAAGTCCGCAATACGCTGATTAAAGACAGATGTGCCTGTAACATCGGAGGGGAGCAGATCGGGAGTAAACTGTATCCGTTTAAACTGGCAATCCAGACTCCTCGCCAGCGATCGTACGAGCATGGTTTTGCCCACGCCCGGAACGTCCTCCAGCAAAATGTGGCCATGAGCGATCAGAGAGACCAGGCACAACTGAATGACATCTGTCTTGCCAACGATCACCTTCCCAATGTTATCCATGACAGCTCGGATGACCGATATCTGTTCGTGGGTTTGTTCCTCAACCGGCTGCGATGTCACTTGCACCATAACTCCTTGCCTCCTGAGACTGTACCTTACGCAACCCTCACCCGCTCGATTGCTTTTCGCGACGTTTATATGACTACCATTTTGACACCATAGACATGAAAACGCAACGAATGGAAATGCCAATGATTTCATCGTTCGGCATTCCTCGCCGCCAAATGGCAGTCGACTGCCTGAACGCGCAGCTTTTGCGCTATAATTGATGTGGGAAATCACTTAGGGAAATGGAGCAACCGCATGTCTGCCAATTTTGATGAAACACATCAGCGTTTCGGAACGGACTGTCTCAAGTGGGATGGAGCAGAAACTCAATTTGGCGCGCCAGATTTGCTGCCGCTGTGGGTGGCGGATATGGATTTCCGAGTTCCGGAACCAGTGCTGCTTGCGCTGCAAAAACGGATCGAACACGGCATCCTGGGCTATTATTATCCACCCGCCCAGCTTGTTCAGAGCATCATTGACTGGTGGCGCGCCAGACATTCCTTTTCCATCGACCCCTCATGGGTGGTGCAGAGCCCAGGCGTGGTTCCATCCCTGAGTCTGGCAGTGCGAATGTTCACGGCGCCCGGTGACAAGGTGCTCATACAAACCCCTGTGTATCCGCCATTTTTCAACGTGATCGAAAAAAATGGGCGGCAGGTCGTCCAAAATCCCCTATATGTTCACCAGGACCGTTATGCCATCGACTTTGCAGATCTGGATACCAAGCTCAGCCATGACGTGAAGATGATGATTCTGTGCAGCCCGCACAATCCGGTCGGTCGAGTGTGGACGCGTGAAGAACTGCTCCAGTTGGGCGAACTTTGCCTGCGTCACAATGTCCTTCTCGTATCGGACGAGATCCACGCCGACCTCGTTTTCAGCGATCACAGCCATACACCTTTCACTGCGCTCCCGGATGAGTTCGCTCAGCGAGCGATCGTCTTTACCGCGCCGAGCAAGACATTTAACATCGCCGGGTTGCATAAATCTTACGCCATCATCCCAAACGCGAAACTTCGCCAACAGTTTCGCGACGAACTCGATCGACTGGCTCTGACCTCTGAAAATGTCCTGTCGGCTCTGGCCATGCAGGTGGCCTATGCGCATGGAGCGCCCTGGCTCGACGAAGCGCTTGCCTACATGGAAAGCAATCTGGATTGGTTGGAGACATTTATGGAAACCCGCATGCGTGGGGTGCGCATGATACGCCCACAGGGAACGCATCTGGTCTGGCTTGATTTTCGCGCGTTTGGCATGGATCAGGAACGATTGCAATCGTATATCGTGCAGGAGGCGAAGGTGGCCCTCAGCGACGGCAAAGCATTCGGGGCAAACGGAGAAGGGTTTTTGCGCATGAATATCGCCTGCCCCCGCGCCACGCTGCAGACCGGAGCAGAGCGCATCGCCGCGGCCCTGGACAGGCTACCCTGAATTTATGTTCCGTTCATCGATGATTACACCGACTGGCGGATCGTCAGCCGCCCCGTAAGGAAGATGTCACTTGCGCGTATTTCTCGACTTGATGTGGTACTTCAAGAGCAAAAAGTGGCGCTATATTTTCGCCGTGGCCACACTGGTGGCAGTTGCGCTCCTGGCGCTCATCCCACCTCAAATTGTGGGGTTCACCATTAACGCGATCCACCATCACACCCTCACGCCAGGTCAACTGCTTGAGTGGCTCCTGATCATCGCCGGGGCAGCCCTTTTCAGTTACGGTTTTCGCTATGTCTGGCGCTGGTTGCTGTTTGGCGCGGCCATTGATCTGTCCACAACGCTGCGGGAACGTCTGTTTCATCATTTCACGCAGATGTCCCCGCAGTTTTATCAGACCAAGCGCGTCGGTGATCTGATGGCGCACGCGACCAACGACATCCAGGCTGTGGAGCAGACAGCGATGGAAGGCATCCTGACGCTTGTTGATTCCATCACGACCGGAACCGTGGTCATTTCGACGATGGCCATCACAATCAGTTGGCAGTTAACGATTGTCGCCCTGCTCCCGATGCCCGTGATGGCGTTTGCGACCAGCCGGTACGGCAAGATTCTGCATCACAGATTCGACAAGGCGCAGGCTGCGTTTTCGGACCTGAACGACCGCGTGCAGGAAAACCTTTCAGGAGTTCGCGTCATCAAGGCGTTTGGGCAGGAAGCGATTGAGATTGAGGAGTTCATCGCCCTGTCTCAGGATGTCGTGAACAAGAACTACGCGGTGGCCAAAATCGACGCGCTGTTTGACCCGACCATTCAAATTATCGTAGGCGTTTCCTATTTTCTCAGTGTGGCCGTTGGAGCTTACTTCGTTGCGCACGGCCGATTGTCCATCGGCGGTCTGACGACATTCACCATGTATCTCGGGCAACTCATATGGCCCATGCTCGCGTTTGGCTGGCTGTTCAACATTGTGGAACGCGGTCACGCCTCCTACGACCGCATCCAGACGCTGTTCGCGATCAAACCGGATATCGTCGATCACCCAGGAGCAACCGCCGCCTCAATCAGCGGGGATATCGAGTACAACGTGCGTCGCTTCAGCTATCCGGGCGTGACGCGAGCTACCCTCGCTGACCTGCGGTTTACTGTGCGTCGTGGTCAGACGCTGGGCGTGGTCGGCCGGACCGGCAGCGGGAAAACAACTCTGTTGCGTCTGCTGCTGCGCGAATTTGATATTGAAGACGGCCTCATTGCCATCGGCGGCGTTTCCATCGACTCCGCGAAAAAGGAGACGCTGCGGGCAGCCATCGCGTATGTGCCTCAGGATCACTTTCTGTTTTCCGCGACCATTGCGCAAAACATTGCCTTCGCCCGACCGCGCGCCAGCCAGCATGACATCGAACGCGCAGCGCGCATCGCCGGCGTTCACGACGACATTGTCCGGTTCCCGGACGGCTACGCGACTGTGGTGGGTGAGCGTGGCGTGACCCTTTCAGGCGGTCAAAAGCAGCGCATATCAATCGCCCGCGCCTTACTGCTCGACGCGGAGATTCTCATTCTGGACGATTCGCTGTCCGCTGTGGATGCGCGCACCGAGGCTCACATTCTGGACTCACTGCGTCAGGAACGGACGGGGCGCACGACGCTGATCGCGTCGCATCGGCTGAGCGCGATCCAGCACGCCAGTCTGATCGTTGTGCTCGACGGCGGCAAAGTGGCCGAACGGGGCACGCATGTCGATTTGATGCAGCGAAGCGGATTGTACGCCGCCATGTATCAGCGTCAACAATTGGAACAACTCGTCGAAGAAGGAGGGATGCGGGCGTGATTGAACTCATGGATGCACAGCCTGTGATCTCCGTAAAGGGCTCTGTGCTGGGCCGTATGCTGCGATACATTCGCCCACATGCCAAGACTCTCGCCGTGGCGTTCGCACTGCTCATCCTGGCAACGGGGTCGGATGTCCTTGGACCCATCCTGATCAAGACGTTTATCGACAGGTATCTCATCCCGCGCCAGTTCCCCTGGCGGCCTGTCGCCATCCTTGCGGGCGCTTATCTCGCCTTGCAGATAGCCGCCAGCGTCCTGAATCTCTCGCAGTTGATCCTGTTTCAAAAAGTGGCGTTAAAAGTGATCCAGCAGTTGCGGATTGACGTGTTTGGCAAAGTGCAGAAACTGGGGCTGTCCTTTTTTGACCGGACTCCGACAGGCATGCTGATCTCCCGGGTCACCAACGACACGGAAGCGATCAAGGATATGTACGTCAGCGTGATGTCGACATTTGTGCAAAACGTTGTCCTGCTATTCGGAATCTTTATCTCCATGTTTATCCTGAATGTTCGGCTGGCGCTGTTTTGCGTCGTTTTGGCGCCGCTCGTATACGGGGTCATGAGCGTCTACCGGCGCTTCAGTTCCCGCATCTTTCATCTGGCCAGACACCGGCTGAGCCTGCTTAACGCCAAACTTAATGAATCACTGCAAGGCATGTACATTGTTCAGGCCATGCGACAGGAAGAACGCCTGCGCTCTGAATTCGCGCACATCAATATGGCCTATCGCGCTGCGCGCCTGCGCAACATCAAATTTAACAGCCTGTTGTTACGCCCTCTCATGGATGTCCTGTATCTGTTCGCGCTGATTCTCGTTCTCGGATTTTTTGGTATCCATTCCTTGTCCGGGGCGGTTGACATCGGTGTGCTTTACGCTTTTGTCAGCTATCTCGACCGTTTCTTTGAACCTGTCAACGCCATGATGCAGCGCCTGAATTCCTTTCAGCAGGCGATGGTTTCTTCACAGAGAGTGTTTCAGTTGCTTGATGAGGAAGACTATGCTCCCGGGAAGGAAGGCAACACTCACCCCCTGATTAAAGACGGCTTGGTGCGCTTTGAGAACGTGTCGTTTTCCTACGATGGGCAGAGTGACGTGCTCAAGGATATTTCATTTACAGCCCACCCCGGTCAAACTGTTGCGCTGGTTGGACACACCGGCAGCGGCAAGAGTTCGATCGCCAACCTCCTGCTGCGGTTCTACAAACCGAAGCGGGGGCGAATCACGATTGACGATGTCAACATCCATGAATACGAAGATGATGAACTGCGACGCAGGGTTGGACTCGTTCTGCAGGATCCTTTTATTTTCGTGGGCGATGTGTTATCCAATATTCGCCTTGGCGACAGCCACATCTCGGACGCGGACATCGTGCAGGCCGCTGAATTCGTCCAGGCGCATACATTTATTGATAAACTCCCCCGCCGTTACGGGGAACCTCTGGGAGAACGCGGCGCCACGCTATCGAGCGGTCAGCGCCAATTGCTGGCCTTTGCGAGGACCATGGCGCGCGCTCCCAAGGTGCTGGTGCTGGATGAAGCGACCGCAAGCGTTGATACGGAAACGGAAGAAGCGATTCAAAATGCGCTTCAAAACATGCGCCGCGGCCGCACAACGATCGCAATCGCCCATCGTCTGTCAACGATCCAGGACGCGGATTTGATTTTGGTCATTCATCACGGTGAAATCGTCGAACGGGGCACTCATCAGGAACTTCTCGCGCTGGAGGGCCTGTATCACAAAATGTTCCTCCTTCAGCAAGGAACCGAACGCGCGCCCTCGGAGTAGACCCCCCACCCCGCATTGCAGCAAGCTCCATCAGCAGGATGCAAATGACTCGCCAGGATAGATCATGCATTGCGCTGCAGCGAGTTTTGCGGCCCTTGGGCTGCGCCTGTTTGAGCGGCGGCGCAATGCATGATCTATCCTGGCATAGCATGTCAATGCTGAATCTTTACGACGACCGTCATGGCGCCCTCGTCATTGATTTCGTACCGTAGACGCCGTTCTTCGAGTTCCGGCAGCAGGAGAGCGGGCACACGCTCGTTCCAGATTTCCAGACCCATCGTGCCGGCCGAAATCCCCCGATGGCCATCCAGCCATTCGAGCGTCCTGATCATGGGTTGCGGTGGTTCCAGCCCCCGATTGTCAATGTGCCAGAAAGGAACAGAAGCGGCCTGGCGATAAAACTGGATGATGAAATGGTCGCTCTCTTCCTGCTGAACCACGCTCTGAAATCCCTTTTTCTCCTGAATGCGCATGAGCGGCGTCGGTTCAAATGTCGCATGAAGCTGCAGTACATCGTTTTCCTCGAGTTGTTCGAACGCCTTCATGATCACGTCAAATGGCTCTCCGCCCTGCTTTAGAATCGCGCGCACATCCAGATCGACGATCTTCCTTGCCATGTCCATTCCCCCTCGCAATGCCTTCGCTTCCACAGCACGACCCCGGAACAGGGAACTGTGTAATCCCAGCATAATTCTTCAAACAAAAAGCGTTGTGCGCAAGATCACGCTTTATAAACAATCCACGGTTCCCGAAGACCCAACATTCGCCCCGCCTGTCGATTGAAAACCGCATTCTGTGACGCAGCGCATAGAACCTATGGTCATGCTCGGGTATACTGAACTCGCGAGGTTTTCGCAATAAAGGAGGAGTACCATGGCATTCGTGATTACCTGAAAGCGCCGTAAAGCCGCGCGCTTCAGCGCTGGGGATATAAGGCGTATCTTTTGATCTTCGCTCTGGAAATAGATAGATTAGAGTAGTATACTGATTCCATGGAATACAAATCCAATCGAAATATTGTGTACTCTTGCAAGTATCAGGTGGTCTGGTGTCCCAAATATCGTCGCGGCGTACTCGTAAGCGGTGTGGATGAACGCCTGAAGGCCATCCTTCGGGAAGTGGCGCAGGAGAGGCAGGCGGAGGTGATCGAGCTTGAGGTGATGCCGGATCATGTGCACCTGTTGGTGGAGGTGGACCCTCAGTTCGGCATCCACCGCCTGATCCGGTTGATGAAGGGGCGCAGTTCCCATCACTTGCGGCTAGAGTTCCCGTGGTTGAAGAAACGATTGCCGACGCTTTGGACAAATTCCTATTTTGTCTCCACGGTTGGAGGTG
>JAJZEE010000087.1 GCA_021805735.1 Bacillota bacterium | reverse complement strand
TCTCATTATAACACAAGACAATTATATAAGTAAACAACTTATGTATATTGAACTTCCATTGTATCACCACGGGTCCTGTGCTAACCTTTTGGTCGAGAACGCTCACTGAAAGGGGCTGTGGCTATGCGCCTGGATCTGTCGTTAATATCCGCGCTCATGCCGATGGTTCGTGAACTTAAGGGAGAAATACCGTCCTCGGATGAGCAATGGGCGCTGATCAGCGGTCAGCCTGGCCTGACAGGCGTCCTGGAAAACGGATTCGTCAGGGAAGAAGACGGACGTTCCCTGACGTTCGAAGAATGGAAGGCTCTCTGGCAGGGCGCGGCCACTGGACTTCAAGCGGTTCCAGGATTTCGGCAGCGCTATATGCTGCAAAACATGCAGCTGGCTCTCACGCATACATCGGCTCTTGAACAGCTACTTGTCCGACTGTTGCGCGACGAAGACAGCCTGTCCGAAGAGATTGTGGCCACAGTCAAGATCAATCTCCCCGCTCAGGCTCAATTACCCGGCGCCATCACGCTCGCCCTGGGAACGTGCAGCGGTGGATTTGTCGATGGGGAAGGCGGCATTTTCGTCGATCTTGCCACAATCCATGCGCTCGCGGACGATCCTTTCGCCATCATCCAATTTCTCGCCCATGAGACATGGCACTCTGGCCACTGGTCGCTCGTCGCCACGCATCCTCGACAACATGAACCGTGGTTTGGACCGCTCGTCCAATTGCAGTCGGAGGGCATGGTGAATCACCTCATCGGCGGCACCTACGAGTTAATGTCGCGTACAGTCCAAACCGACCACGGAGAAACGCGGAACAGTGCTGCCCGGTTTCTTGATTACGCCGATACCATGGATGCCCACTCCCAATCGCGAATGGTTGACTATTTGGAACATCTCGAAGCGCTGATCGCAGGGAACACGGCCAAGTACGACGCGTTTGTCCGCAATCTACCCGACAATCCCGGATATCTTCACGGCGTGCTCATGGCGAAAACGATCGAAGAAACGCTTGGGAGGCGCGCTCTTTTGGAAACGACGCCGGACCCTGTCGCTTTCTTGTTGACCGCTATTCAGGCGTTTCAAAGGGCCAACTGTGATGTTTGTTCTCCCGCGCTCTGGGAACGGTTCGCGGCGTTGTCTCTGTGACCCTTGCTCCATCGGGCGCGCTCATGATCGACGGAATCCGTTTGTGGCGATGACGACGACCTCTGCGCGTCGGCCCGGCAAGGCGGCGTCGAGTGGCTCCTCACCGGCTCCTCACTCGCGCGCCGCGCCCGTACACAGACGCGCGCAGCGCCATAGACCTAATGGGCTCTGTTTGCGCCCGTGTGCGCCGTCATCGAGCGCGGCATGAGTACGGCGAGCAGCGTTGCGATGCCTCCGCACAGAGCGATACCCCAGAGGATGCCGTCAATGCCGACGCCTCGGACCAACTGCCCGGAAGCGAAAACGAGCAGGGCGCCAATCCCGTTGGCGAGGCCGAGAGCAATGCCGGATCCCAGGGAGCGATTTTCCGGGAAGGTGTCTTGTCCGATCAACACGGTAACTGGCGCGCTGGAAAACAGCGTTATGCCTAGAAAACCTGCGAAAAGCCACAGCATAGGCCCTGTTGTGGTCGTCATGAGGGGCAGCAGAATGGCGGACAGCAAGCTGGAGAAGACAAGCATCGGACGTCTGCCGTAACGGTCAGCGAGATGCCCGCCGGCGAGATTGCCAATGATGCCGACGACAAGGACAGTCGTGATAATGGAAGCGCCTGTAACCAGTGTTCCGCCGCTCTCATGCCATAAAACGGGCATATACGTGACAACGCCATACGTCATCAGAGACCGCAGGCCTGCGAATCCCACCAAAAACAGCATGGGGGTCATGTGACTTCGCCAGTGGATGCGCGGAGTTGCTTCGCGTCTGCTGGGCAAGCTAGGCGAGTAGCGAAAGAGAAACGGCACGGTAATGATCGTCGGGATCGCCATCAACCATAGATAGGGCAGTCCAAGCGAGACCACAATCCAACTGGTGAGCATGGGAAAGACACCGCGTCCAAGTTCCCCGCCGACAAGAAATCCCGAGAGACTCAATCCCTGCTGGTTCTGCTTCACGACGGAACGAACGATGGCCAGGGCTTGAGGATGGAAAAGAGCGTTGCCGATGCCAATCATGAATAAAAAAAGGACGAGAAGCCACACCGAATGACTGAATCCCAGTAATGCTCCGCCAATGGAACTCCCCGCAAGCCCAATAATGAACACGCTGCGTCCGCCAACCCGGTCGGACAGACTTCCCGTGAACGGCTGCAAGGCCTGGCCAATCAGGAGCGCAGCCATCAGCGTTCCCGCAGCGGCTACAGGTTCGTGCAACGCGATCAAGATGGCTGGCAAGATGCCGGGAAGATAATTGGCCGATCCATCGTTCAAAAAGTGTGCCCAACTGAGCAGAGCTAACTGGCTGCTCTTGCGGGTTGGCGCGATGGACTGGGGAGCCGACGTCGAAACTGCGTTGCTCATGGATACGGCGCCCTCTTTCAAAGTATAATAACGCGCCACAAAGCGCCAAAATCGTCTTGCGCGCTCATCGCGCAAGCATATAACTTTACTGTACGGATCAATGCAGGCGGAGGGAACTGCGGTCAGTTTACGTCGCCCAGGTAGAGGGTTTTGTCCGGCATTTGGAACCGCATGTCGCGTAAATACGGTCGCATGGCCTGCGGGTATATCCGGTAGTTTTCAATTGCCTTCAGCGGGAGCCACTCGACACCTTCCTGACCATCATCCGGTAGGGAGCCATTGGCAGGTGTCTGATGGGAGCCAGTCGGAGTGCACGAGAACATGATTTCGAGTTGGTGTACGTCGCGATCAAATGCTGCGTGCTCGTGATGTTTCCCGATATAATCGCGGATAAACAGGATGGGCCCGACCAACACATCGAGGTTGACTTCCTCCCGGCATTCTCGTTTGACGGCGTCTGGGAGCGCTTCCCCAACCTCCTGTCCGCCTCCCGGCAGAATATAATACAGACCGTCGCGATCCCGTTTGCGGATGGCCAGAAGATGATCATCATGGATGATGATTGCTTTTGCCGACACTCTGACAGGCACTCCTTGGCTTCCCCCTGTACACATTCATTTAGAGTGGGTTACTTTTGGGGAGGCAACTCGTCTTTATCGCCCATTGGCACAGGTTCGCTAAACTCTCCATGGCCGACCGAGTACGCAATGTATCTTTTCTGACAGGTACTGCAGTAAAAAGTCTCATAATCCGAACTGAAACCTATCTGTTCCATGTGGCCTTTCGGGCCACAATGTGGACATAACATAAGGTCACGCCCTCCATTCCTCGTACGAGTCTGTGCTTACACTCCCAGTATACAACGAACCAGTGGGCAACAGGTGATTCTTTTTCCTGGGTCAGATAATCTTGATTTGCCGATCGGGTTCCTGCGCGAATTGCACAATGCAGGGCTAGACAAGGTTATTGGAATTCAGCAAAAATTCAGGTGCGGGTACTACTCTGTTTTCATATCCAAATTAAGGAGACGGTGATTCCCGTGAACCCAGCTATTCACACTAAAAATAAGTCAGTATGGTTTGCAAGTTTCCTTATCGTTTTGACGGCCGCCACCGTCTTTGGCGGTCGCGCTTCTGCGCAGACATCCGTTTCCCGAACACAGGCCGATCAGATCGCTCTGCGAACGGTTCCAGGCAGCACTTTGGCGCACACATCCGCAGACACGATGAAAGGGAAGCCCGTTTGGGATGTCCATGTGTCTCTGAATGGGCAGATCTGGGACGTGAAAGTGAATGTTTCCAACGGAGTGGTCGTCCTCAAACGGCTTTCGAACGAAAAGCAGTCTTCTGCAAACGGTGGTTCGAACTCCCGGAGTTCCTCAGAATCTCATGACAGGCAGAATAGTCGCCATGGGGGTTCGGTGGTGACAACATCTGTTGACGGTGTGGTGTTCGGTCAAAAACTGACCACTGTTCCTCCGGCATACCAAATCTATGTAAACCAGGCGTTGGCCAAAGTTGGCGGAACGCTTAAGTGGGTGAAATTCAGTCGCAAAGATGGCGTCGACATCCAGATGAATATCAAAATTAAAAAGAATTCCGGAGGAACCACAAAGGTGAAGGATGTGTTCCTCATTCATTGACACACTCATTCGTTGACGTTGAGGGGCTCAGAGGAATGGGATACAATGGAATCGGGATAAATTCGACTCCCTATGAGGGGATGACATGTCTAAACAAGCTGAAATTCCATCTGCTTTTTCACCATTTTTTTGGGATGTCCATCTTCATGAACTGGACGGGAATCGTCATCGCATCTTCATTATCGAACGGTTGCTGAATGAAGGGGATCACCATACTCTCCGCTGGCTGTTTGAGGCGTATACTGAAGAAGAACTGCGCGAAGCCGTTATGACAGCGCGCGGACTCAATCGGAAGACAGCCCGCTACTGGCAACATTACTTTGGTTTGCGCGAGGAGGAGATGCGGTGTTTTGGAATGTCCTCGACAAACATCGCCAATCTGTACTGAGGCAGTTGAGCATGGAACCGCCTGTTCCCGGCGCTTATCTGGCTGGGGGAACTGCGGCCGCACTGCAGATCGGGCATCGTGAATCTATCGATTTCGATTTTTTCTCCCCTATCGAGATTCAACCCGATGACATTACACGTGTACTGCAGGCCTCAGGTGTTTTGTTGGTAACGGATATCAAAAGGGGAACGTTTCATGGGATTTGGAACGATGTGCAGGTGACCTGGCTGCACTACCCATTTCCCGTTATTCACGATTGTGTGAAGGCTGTGGATATGCCGGGATTTCAGGCCGCATCGCTGGTAGACATTGCACTCATGAAATTGGTTGCCGTCAGTCAGAGGGGCGCGCGCAAGGACTTTATTGATCTATACGCTATCGTGCAACTTGGTATTTCTCTGGTTGACTTGCTCGAGCTTTTACCGATCAAATATCCGGAAACTCAGATCAATCTCTATCACATTATAAAGAGTCTGATTTACTTTGAGGATGCGGAACGTGAACCTGAACTGCGAATACTGCAACCGCTTCCCTGGGAATCGGTTAAATCCTTTTTTTTAGATGTTCAACGTTCGCTGGTAGATGCCCTCCACTGATCGGCTCACGTCATGTATCAGGACTATTGACAGGGGGTTAACCCCCTGTCAATAGTCAAGTCAAAGGATGTATATAGAGGATGGGGGCGCCCGCCATGCGTATTGGCGAATTCTTGCAGACAGTCGAAACAACCTTGGACACCGTACGGCACTATGAATCTCTGGCATTGTTGCAACCCGCGCGCATAAACCGGCAGAAGGAGTACGGTCAGGCTGAGGTGCAGGCCTTTCAGGTCATTAAGGAGTTGCAGCAAGCCGGACTGTCGCTGGAAGATATCCGCCTGCTTTTTAATCTCAAGCAGGCGCACGGATGTGGCTCTGCTGAACTCATCGACGGCGCAGTGGAACAGTTGGACAGCCAGCTGAGGCGAGTGGAAGAGGAACTCTTACGCTTGGAGAAGAGGCGCCAGTCTTTATGGGATACACTGGTTGCCCTGCGTGGGGAGGCCGGGAAATGATCGGAGAAGTCATTCTGACGCTGTTCGGTTTCATCAGTCTGTCAGGTTCCCTGTGGTTATTATACCGTTCATCATCAGTTCAGCCGTCGCCAACCTCTCTGCAAACCGGTGTGTTTGCTTTTGTGCACGGCTTGCTGATGGTTGCAGGGATAATCGGGATGGTTCATCCGCTGTCGATTGTTGTATGGATCGCGTTAGCCGCGGCAGCCCTGGCCACCCGTGTCTGGAACGGCTTCTCGATGTACGGGCGTCCGCGTGCTTCTCATGTCGCGGTCAATATCGCAATCCTGGCCATCGGTGTGTTCCTGACACTGCATCAGTGAGAAGATTTCAGGCAGCAGCGCAGACGGTCTCAATGGTTAATGTGGTTAATGTTCCGACATCGCTTTGGCATCCCCGAAGTGGTATAATTGTCGTACAGCTATCTCCAGGAGTTTGCAGACGATACCGAGTAATAACATGTTAACCATTGCCGCAAATCTATATGCAAACGGGTGCAAGATGAGTTTGGACTGATGATTTATAGAGACCGGGTGATTTTAATATTTGCGATTTATCTCGGTATATGGGCCATTATCGTCGGATTCGGCCGTTTTTTTGTTCCTGAGCGTTGGCAAAATGTGGTCCTGTGCGCAGGTTCACTCGCTGCCCTGACACTCTGTGCGTCGAGCATGCCGCTCGTCGCATTGCTTGTTTTTATACTTTTCTTTATTGCACTGTGCGCATTTGCTATGCGCCGACAGGGAGGCGTCCTTAGCGGACTATTGGCGGCGGTGGGAATTCTTTTCTCACATTCTGCGTTCCACGCTGACCTGACGTTGAGTCAGCGGCTATGGATAGCTGCATTGTATTTGGCGATGGGATTGGGACTGGGATACTACGCAGAAGCGGCATATGTGCGGCGCGGCAAGAGCCTCGCTGGACAGAATCGACTATTATGGCATGTAAAAGAACTCGGCATCGTTCGAGACATCGGCGTCGCCCTGCAGGGCACGCTGCAGTTGGAGAAAATCCTGCACATTGTACTCACGGCCATCACTGCAGGCTATGGGCTAGGATTCAATCGCGCCATGTTATTTTTCATCTCCGAAGACAAGAGTTCCCTGAAAGGCGCCTTTGGCATCGGGCCGTTAAACACCGAAGAAGGCTTTGGCATATGGGAGAATGTGGTGGAGCGACGCATGCATTTGCGCGACTTCATAGACAGCCACAGTACAATGATCCTTGAAAACATCACGCTGACAGATATGGTTCAGTCCATGTCTGTCCAATTACACGAATCCGGTCTGCTGCAATCTGCTTTCACGAAGGTACGCAGCGTCATCGTACAGGACGGGAATGCCCAGGACGCCTTGGCACGAGTGCTGCGGGAGCGTTTCGCCATTGGCGATTTTGGGATCATCCCGCTGGTGGCCAGTCAGGAAGCGATGGGGGTGATCATTGTGGACAATTCTGTCAACCATGCCCCGATCGTACCGGAAAAACTGGACAACGCCTTGATGCTGGCTACGCAGGCGGCGATGGCCATCCGCAACGCCAACGCTTACCGGATCATGGAGAGGCTGGCCATCACTGACGGGCTGACGGGCGTCTACAACCGCCGCTATCTGCACGAAAAAGTGGCAGAGGTATGGGAGAACACGGCTTTGCAAGGTCACGGCATGGCCATCCTGATGATCGATGTGGACCACTTCAAACACTACAATGACACACAGGGCCATTTGGCCGGTGACACAGTACTGAGCACCATTGCGCATGTCTTGACCGATCTCTGCAGCGGACAGGGGCTGGTCTTTCGATATGGCGGCGAAGAATTCCTGATCCTATTTACTGAACTTGAGGCGGATGAAGTGTCAGACTCCGCGGAACGCATCCGAGCGACGATTGCCGCATATCCGTTTGCTCAGCGTGAGGAACAGCCGAACCGGTGCGTATCGGTCAGCATAGGGGTCGCTTTGAGGCGCAACACCCACCACTCATTTGATGATCTCGCGCGCGATGCCGATCAGGCCTTGTACGATGCCAAGAGGTCAGGACGTAACCGCGTGACAGTTTGGTGATGAGAGGAGGCGAGCAAGGTGGTCATTAACGTGTGGTCCTCTTTACTCCCGCCGGCAGTATTTGCGCTGATTCTGGCCGGAGGTTCGCGCCTTTTTTACGTAGCCGCTTTACGTCTGCGATCGCGCCTGATCCTGCATCGTCTAAATATGGCGATGAGCGACCTGCATTTTTCGTTTGAAGAAATCGTGTATTTGCCGTATTCCCTGGGAGACATGAAGCAACAGATACTGACTCTTCATGACCTGCGCTGCGAATGTGACTGGAGTTCCTGGATGTTTCCAAACATCATCGGGTTGCAGATTGTCAGGCAGGATCGCGAGGAGAGCGGTTGGCTGGCCTATCTCCCGGCTGATCGATTTGAATTGCCGCGCTTGCAAAAGTTGGTTCAGGAAGGACGGATCACCCCTGAAACAAGCCGACTGATCCGCCAGGCGATGTTGACCAATCCACTGGTGACCAATGCCATCGTGAATGAGGTGTATGAGAAAATCATTGGTCGGTAGCTATGCGCGGGTGAGCGGCGGAACGCCAGATATATTTCAGGATCGGCTGCTAGACTCTGCGGTAGTCACAGAGTTCTCGAGAATACGCTGTATCGCTGGGTGGGCGAGTTCAAGAAGGATGTTCAACACTCTTTTGTGGGGAGCGGCCTCTCGAGCCGGAAGATCTGGCACAGCGCGAGATGCATAGGCGCATTAAAGATCTTGAAGAGGAGAATGCTATTTTAAAAAAGGCCATGCGCAGCAACGCATTTGACCAGAAAGCGTCTATCTATTTATCGGAACCTCCCGCTGTGATTTGTGAACCGAAAGATGTGTGACGTACTTCAGGTGTTCCTACAGTCGCGACAACTCTATGACATTTTCAAACATCAAACAGACTTTGTGTTGCGCCATAAGAGTATCAGAGAGTTTTTTTCAAGTGTCACTCTATTGACGGAGCACAAACGATGGACAAGTCTTTCTGGGGAGTTATGATCATGCCGACCAAGATGGGAAAGCGTCTCGTGGGTATTTGCAGTGTGGCCGTGACGGCCATTTATACTGCCGGATATATTTACACGCTGCCGTCCGTTCAGGCTCAGGCCAGCAGCGTGCCATCGCTCTCGCCAACCAGTAATTCGACCCCCGGTGCTGCCGCGGCTGCTCACAGCGCCTCCAGGTCATCCCACAGCAGAAACGGAACTTCGTCGTCCACTTCTGCCAAATCTGGTTCGTCCAAGAGCGGAACGTCTACCAATGGCTCGTCTGCCACCAGCGCGTCCTCGCAGTCGAGCAAATCGTCGACCAAATCGTCCAGCAAACCGCCAAGTAAACCGGCGGTGAAATATAAGGACGGAACGTATACAGGCTCGGGCACCAATCCATACGGCTCGCTTAGCGTGAGTCTCACCATTGCCCACGGAAAAATCGCGTCAGTGAAAATTACTCAGTGGACGATGCACTATCCACAGTATGTGATCGACCCGCAATTGCCGCAGGAAGTTGTCTCGATGCAAACGTGGCAGATCTACATTGTGAGCGGCGCAACGGCAAGCACCTACAACTTTGCGCAAGCTGTGTATCTGGCATTGCAAAAGGCAAAAGCGTGAGGTGTGGCATGATGGTGGATTCTGAGATGGAAGCGCCGGCGAAAACGGGAATCCAGCATACGGTGGAATCCTATCTGCTCATGGGAACGGTAGTATCCATCAGGGTGGTCGGGCGCGGCCAGGTCACCGACATGCACAGCGCGATTAAACGGGCATTTGAGGCCATGCGCTTTGTAGAGGAGACATGCAGCCGTTTCGCAGAAAACAGTGCCTTGCGTGAACTGTGCCGACATCCTGGAGAGCTGATGCGCGTGCCAGATGTGCTGTTCGAGACGATTCGCGTGGCAGTGGAGATAAGCGCCCTCACGGACGGAGTCTTTGACCCGACTATCGGCAGCGCTCTGGAAGCGCACGGATTCAACCGTCACTATTTGACGGGCGACACGGTGAACTCACAAGTCGAGTGCGCCGAGCCGGTGAGCTACCGGGACATCACGCTCGATGAGACAGAGCGGACGGTTCTCCTGCACAAACCCATGCTAATCGATTTGGGGGCCGTGGCGAAGGGCTTGGCGGTGGATCTTGCGGCCAAGGAACTTGTGGGTTGGGACGGCTTTGCCATTGACGCGGGCGGCGACTTGTACCTGCATGGCATGGATTTCACTGGCGAACCCTGGACGGTTGGTATTCAGCATCCACTCCATAAAGATGCCATGATGTGCTGGCTGCAGACAACCGATGCGGCGATCTGCACTTCAGGCAGCTATGAGCGGCGCAGTCCTGTGGCGAGTGAGGTTCACCACCTGATCAATCCGAAGACTGGAAAGTCT
This sequence comes from Bacillota bacterium, assembly GCA_021805735.1. Lineage (GTDB taxonomy): Bacteria > Bacillota > Bacilli > Alicyclobacillales > SLC66 > JAKADD01. Next base: position 6,569 of record JAJZEE010000087.1, on the reverse strand, counting down.
ACGCGCGGCCTGCTCAGCTGCACTGTGGTAGCGCCGCTGGCCATACTCGCGGACGCTGTGTCGACGGCCGCCTTCGTGCTCGGTCCGAAACACGCGCTCGAATTCGTCTCTGCGCTCGATCTTGATGCGCTCTGCATTAGCGATGCTTTAGACATGACGATGACAGATTCGATGGAGAGGTATCTGAAATGAACAATCCACAAGCTGTGCGACCAACGCCGAATCCGCTGGAGCGCTTTCTGAAGACGCCAAAGGGATACGTTTTGGCAATTCTGGTCGGACTAACGCTCATTGCAGCGTTGCGTCCACAGGATCATCTGGGACTTTTGAATGCTATCGTCGCAGTGGCCACAGGGTTGGTGTTCGATGCGGGAGTCGCGCTGCTGCAACGGCGCAAAAAACTGTTTTCAGACGGCGCCGTCATCACTGCGCTGATTGTGGCCGATGTGCTGAGCCACACGACGCCGTTGTACATCGTGGCGGCCACCACCGCCGTGGCGCTATTGTCTAAACATGTGTTGAAGGTGGGACGCAAACCCATTTTCAACCCAGCTGCGTTCGGCTTGCTGTTTGCCATCGTGGTGTTCGCCACCGGTCAGAGTTGGTGGGGCAGTCTCGCCCTGCTGCCGACGTGGCTCATACTGTTGCTGCTGGCTGGGGGACTGCTGATCACAGAGCGGGTCAATAAATTCCCGCAGGTGCTCGCCTTTCTCGGTACGTACTTTGCGCTTTTGCTCGTCATGGCGATTTTTCACCTTGGTTTGCCTTCTGACACTCCCGGTGACGCTCTACGCATACCGTTTGTCAACTCGGCTCTGTATCTGGCGTTCTTTATGTTGACGGATCCCCCCACAACCCCCGCCCCATACCGCCAACAGATTCTGTTTGGCGTTATCGTTGCCGGAGTCGGCACGGTCATTTTTGCAATGTCCGGCGGTCTCGCCTATCTGCTCGTTGGACTCTTGGTCGGGAATATATGGAAAACATCCTTGCATTGGGTGACGAAAACTGCGGAGCGACGCGGCTCCTCGCCATTAAAGAAAGCGGTAAAGGGATCCGCAAACGCCATACGCACTGAGGAAGGCGCCTCGGATCAAGGCCTCGCCTGAGAAAACATCAGACATGATTCGACCGTCGGTCGGCATCCTCTGCTCACCGACGGTTGTTTGTCATTTCCTCCATCGTTTCGCCGTTATGTCAGGCACGAATCTCTGATTGCGCCTGTCTTAACGCAGCCATGGCCGAGCATTTCTGAGGAGTATCTGGGGAACCGGCCTATTTGCCTTGTGAGGAGGCGCAAAATAAAGCGCACCGCATATGGTGATCAGGAAGTGCTGCGTGTGGCGAGAAAATGGGAAGTCGCCAGGAACGAAGCAGTGTCCTGGATGACCGCGCCCTTGGGAGGAGGTATGAAAGCGAAGTGAGTACTAAAGTATTCAATGAACTGCAATCGCCACTTTATACTATATCGCAAATCATCGTGGCCGAAGCGCTTGCAGGAAACGCCTTTCGAGTGTCATCGGGCGTGCTCACCGCAAGCTCCAGCCAACAGATGGTCATGGCACTGACGAATCCGTCCGGATCCGGCGTTCAGGCAGTCCTGGACAGTATAGAACTCTCGGTGAACACCACCACACTTGCCCTGATGAAGGCAGTTCTCGACGGCACTGTTGCCGGCCTGGCTGCTGTGACAGCGTACAACCTGAATACTGATTTTTTAGGGAAGAGTCCGCTTTGCACGATTGCCGCAGGCGGTGGGTCGGGCGTCTCCCTGACGGGAGGGAGAGTAATCTATAATCAATTCCTGAATATATTGGATAATCATTATCCATTTCCCGTTGTTGTCACTCCAGGACATTCCGTCGCGATGAGTTATACGTTAACCAGTGGTATGTCGAGCACTCAAGGCGCCTTTCGGATGCGCTGGTATGAGATTCCTCTGTCCGGAGTCTTCACAACCTAGAGCTTGTCCGACATGCTCACATCGGCGTCCTTGGGGGATGATGGATTTGAATGATAAAGTCTTCAACGAGCTGACCTCGCCGCTTTATTCCATAGCGCAAATCATCGTGGCCGAAACTCTCGCGGGCAACGCCTTTCAGGTGTCATCGGGTGTGCTCACTTCCAGCGGTTCCAGCCAACAGATGGTCATGGCGCTGACCAATCCGTCCGGATCCGGCGTCCGCGCGGTTCTCGATTTTATCGAGATCTCGACGAACGCCACCGCGCTTGTCACGACGACGGCTGTGATCGATGGCACCGTCGCCGGATTGAATGCAGTAACGGCGTACAACTTGAACACGGCTTTTTCGGGAAAGAGTCCACTATGCACGGTTGCCGCGAACGGCGGGTCTGGTGTCTCTCTGACGGGAGGGCGTCTCATTTTCACCCAATTTCTTGATGTGCAGGATCAACATTATCCCTTTCCGGTCGTCGTGACTCCCGGACATTCGCTCGCAATGAATTATGTCTTGACTTCGTCGGGCAACCAAGGCACCTTTTTGTTCCGTTGGTATGAGATTCCTTTAACCGGTGGTTTCACCACCTAGGGCGCGTCCGAAGGGATTATTGCCGCATGGGGCTCGGGAGAAATCCGTGCTGCCGACGGACGCCGCCATCAATCCGGACAACGGCGGCGGGTCTGTCTACAACAAGCGCGTCAATTCTGCCAATCCCGTGGTGGTCAAGAGAGCTGACGCAAGCACACCCACGCCAAGACTTACGAGAACCCAGACCGGTCGAAATCTAAACAATACCCCAATTGAAACAGTCACATACACGCCCAGGAAAGGTGCTAATGGCGCGAGAACCCACACTCCGTATTTTCCGTACTTTGCGCCGAGCTTCTCCGCCTTTGCCAATTTTCGCGATAGCCAATTCCACCGACGGACCAGGGAGTCGAAACCGAGCATAATTAACGGCGCCGGGGCCAGGTTAGCCAAGGATGCCACCAATGTGCCTATTGCCGGATCAAATCCCAAAGGCATAGATGCTGCCGCCCCGACGAGAACCTCCAAAGTCAATGAAGTGAATATCACTGAAACTGTCGGTACAAGGCCTTTGGTTGCCATCCCAATGGCAAAGGCAGCTCCCAAGAGAACGCCGCTGCATGTTATCCCTAACCATATCGCACGAGGATCGTCAGCCACCCGCGAAACCTCCATCACATGTTGCTTGGGTTCCACTCTTGCATTCTTGAGTCTGTCAGGATAATAGCAGATTTCGGCAGCTTGAGGATAGGGGGATCGTCCGTCGGGGCTGTCTGATCGTCACCCGCATACAGTTGGCGGATTCGTCCGCTGTACGCTTGCACGCTTGCCTGCGGAAGTGACAAGCGGGATGTGGTGCAGTATGATGAAAGAAAAGGGCGGACGCGGGAGGTGTCGCATTTATCAAACCACTGGCGCTCGTCTTTGATTTTGATGGCCTGATTCTGGATACCGAGACGCCAGAGTATGAGGCGTACCGAGAGGTTTTCGGGCAGTACGAGGTGGATCTGCCGCTTTCGCTGTGGGCGAGAGCCATCGGTACGCGGGGCGGTTTCGACCCGCACGCGCACCTCGAACAAGAGTTGGGGCGAACCATTGACCGCGACTCTTTTGACGCACGCCGCCGCGCACTCTATGAGGAGCGGATGCAGGGTCGGGCGGCTCGCCCTGGCGTGTCGGCGTATCTGGAAACCGCGCGGACACTGGGCCTACGGGTGGGGCTGGCATCGAGTTCTGGACGCAGTTGGGTGGAGGGATATCTGCGGCGGTTGGGGTTGTTTGGGTTCTTTTCCTGCATTCGGACTGCGGATGATGTATCTGTCGTGAAACCCGACCCTGAACTGTACCTCAGTGCACTGTGCGCACTGGAGGCGCCTCCCGCGCAGGCGGTCGCCTTTGAAGACTCGCCAAACGGAGCGCTCGCCGCCGTTCGCGCAGGCATGGTATGTGTGACTGTTCCAAACTCCATCACGGCGACGCTATCCTTTCCTGATGGCATCGCGCGTCGGTTGTCTTCGATGGAGGACGTTCCGTTGTCAGAACTGCTCGCAGGCCTGTAGGATCTCTCGGTCGTCCTGGATCACTTCTGGTGGGTCGCCGCGTCGTAATGCCGGCCATCTGTGTCATTTGAATTCACAGTCGCTGACGCCTGGCGCGCTGGCGCAATGTTCTTTCCACCCCCGTGACTCAATGGTATGCTTGAATGGCGAGGTGAACAGGCGTGGAACCGCTCAAAGTATTCAAGGCGCTCGGTCATGAGTTCCGTTTCTGAGCAAACTGCCTGCGACGCAGGAGAGTTGGAAGAAGGCAGGCGATGCCGGACACCGCAAAAGACGATTGCGGTGAACATCCTGGACTTTGATTCGCATTCGAGAGAAACGGAAGTGAAGGAAATGTCCGAGAGTGTGAGGGAACAGGTGCTTGTAGCAAAGGACGGTCAAGAGGTATTCGTGCGTCACTGGCCGTCCGCTGGGCCGACGGCCATCGTGGCGGCCCATGGAAACGGTTCGCACAGCGGCGCCTATGGGCTGATGGCTTCGCATCTGACCGGGTCCGATGTCTACGCCTTCGACCTGCGCGGCTATGGCGCCTCGCCGGTGCGACCGACTGAAGTGTCCGATTGGCAGGGTTGGGCCGACGACATGGCGGTCGTGGCCGAAGTGGCAGCAGAGGAGGGCAAGCAGGTCTTTCTTTTGGGCCACTCCCTCGGCAGTCTCGTCGCGCTCGCCGCAGCGCCGCGCGTCGCGAGGCTTGCCGGTGTCATCCTGATCTCGCCCAGTCCCTCCAGCTTGGCGATGACCCCCGAGTGGATCGGGGGTGTCATGGGGGTGCTCCAGACCCAGGGGCTTGCGGCAGAAGTGCGCCTGCCATGGGGTCCGGAGGAACTGGTGCGCAGCGCCGAAGCGCGGGCTGCGATCGCCAGCGACCCCTTGGCGCTGCGTCCGGTGACCACCGGGATGCTGGTGCAGATCATTGGCCTCGTGGAGGCGGCGCAAGAGGGTGGCAGAGCCACCACCGCTCCGGCGTTGCTCCTGTTGCCGGGAGAGGACCTGCTCGTGGCACGCTCCGAGGCCCTGCGCATGTTCGACTGGCTCGCGAGCGACGACAAACAGCGCATCGAGTTTCCCGGCTGCTACCACGACCTGCCGCAGGATGCTCCGCAACAGGTGGCTTCGGCTATCGCTGGATGGCTGAATCACCTCGCATTGTAGGAGAGTCGCGGCTGTTTTCGCTACAGTAACATGCCCGAATCGCGAGTGTACCTGCCCGCAGTGCGGCTCACGTCATGATCGTGACGTAAATGCGGCGCACAGAACGAGTTTGGGCATGACCTGTGCGAAAATCGTGCCCACAACAGCCCAATGCCATACAGAAAATGAGCGTATCCCTGTCAGCGTTTTGCCGGACGGGATGCGCTATCTGGCTGAGTCTTAGGAGGGGCAGACGTGAGTTCCGAACATATAAGACCGATAGCGATTTGCGTTTTTAGAAGAGGGAATAAAATCTTAGTAGCGGAGGGGTTCGATCCTCTAAGAAACACATTCTTTTATCGACCAATTGGAGGCGGAATTGAATTCGGCGAGAAGAGTCGAGATGCACTGGTTCGTGAAGTAAGAGAAGAACTGGGGGCTGAAATCACCGACTTACGGTATTTGGGAACCATCGAAGACATCTTTGCCTTCAACGGCGTCCAACGGCATCAGATCATTCAGGTCTATGATGCGCGGTTCTGGGACGCCTCCCTATACGAACGAGTCTGCTTGGAGGGTGTTGAAGATAAGGGCTCAACGTACAGAGCTGTGTGGAAAGACTTGGACGAGTTTGGTTCTCATAGAACAAGACTGGTTCCGGAAGAGCTTTTGGAATTACTCTTACAAGGTTGAACTGAATCCCTCGTTTCTGCACGTCTTAAGGTGCACCCCCGCTAGTCAGACTCGATCCCTGGCTTATGTCACACCCTGCAACGGAATTCAGGGTCGCCTCGTAACGCTTGTTGAATGAACGGAAGAATGGACATCCCCTGCTTATGCGCGGTCGATGACACCCTTGATCTCAAGGAGTAGCTCGATCATTTCCTTGGCCCATGATTGGTTATAGGGCGCTTCCGTTTGTTCGATTAACTTCCCCAGGATCTGTGGGTTACACAGTTGATGTATGACAATTTAGACTGCGGCCTTGCGGATGCCCACGTGTGTCCGGTTGGCCGTACGATAACACGTGCCTTTATCCTGTTGCCCGACGAACGTCTCGAGTAACACGATGGGATGCCCGTAACGCAACTGCCAGTCTTGCGATAGCCGCCGGGCCACCAAGGCGAGAACATGGCTGGCGAGGTGAGGCGTCTGCACCCAGGGTGGGATGAGAAAGCGGGTGCTATTGGTGACCCATGGCAATCGCTCTTGGCATTGCTCAGGCGACCATCCGATCAGAGAGAGTGAATGCAATTCTTATTAGGTTCTTGCTCAAAGACGAAGGTAAATGCTGGACAAACTCCGGATTTGCTGTTATGCTATGATTAAACATTCGGGGCGGGTGCGATGAACATGTCAGACAAGTGTAGTTGGAAAGACATCTTCATGA
>JAJZEE010000086.1 GCA_021805735.1 Bacillota bacterium | reverse complement strand
GGCAACTCATCCGACTATGACAGCCTCAAATGCGGTTCGTGTACCTCGGGTCGAGAGTTTGCCTCCAGCTTCCTTCAGATTCCACCTTGCGATGGACACCCTTGCTCTTGGCTAACGGTAGGTATGTCGCCAACCCCCGTTCAGGACTTGCACCCTATAGAGATCGCCCGTGCCGGGCGTACGTCAAAAAAACCCAGCCGCCTCAGGGGCAACTGGGTTTTTGCGTGCGCCATACTCAACCGACTACGGATCCGCCCGCATTGTTCTGCAACTGCAATGGAGGCAAATTGGACAGCGTGTCATGCAGTGTCAGCTGTTGTTTACCACGATAAACAGTGACAGAAACGACTTGCCCCGGTTGATACTGCTGCAAAGCGGTCTGCAAACTGCCGATGCCCGTCACTTTATGGCCATTGATTGCCACAATGACGTCATCGTGCTCAAATCCCGCCGCCTTCGCCTGTGCGGTCCTTGGAGTCGCAACCCATACCCCATAATTCACCGGAACATTGGGCCAATAGTTTGCCGGCAGATCCCTGAGCGATAATCCGGAGATGCCCAAGGCCGCGTGCTGCGCGTGCCCAGACGTTAAAATCTGATTGATGATTTTTTGCACCTGGGCGCTGGGAATTGCAAATCCCATTCCAGAAAATCCCTGTGCAGCAATTTTACTGCTATTGATGCCAACGACCTGCCCCTCGATGTTAAGAAGCGGTCCGCCGCTGTTGCCCGGGTTTATGGCTGCGTCTGTCTGCAACACGGTTTGCATCCCAAGCGTCTGTCCGGTCGCCTCATCCATGACAGGCATGGTGCGCGAAGTAGCGCTGATAATCCCGGAAGTGACTGTGTCGGAGAATTGCAAACCAGCGGGGTTGCCGATGGCGATGGCAGGTTCTCCAACGTTGAGATTGCTTGAATTCCCGAATGTCGCAACATTGCTCGGCTGCACGTCACTGGCGGGCACTTTCAGAACAGCGAGATCCGTATAAGGATCGGTGCCAACCACCTTGGCCGTCACCTTTTGCTTTTGATCGATGACCACCTGGACCTGGTTTGCTCCTTGCACCACATGATTGTTGGTGACAATATACCCTTCAGGGCTAAATATCACCCCTGATCCAACCCCCGCTTCCTGAAGCGAATACCCCGTGCCATAGGAGTTCGGGAGATCCTGCATATTGAGTACGCCAACAACTGAGGGAGTTGCCTTTTTAACGGCCTGAACAATCGCGTCAGAAATATTCACCTGTACTACCTTTGGCCCCAGTGTGTAACTGGTTGTAACCGCTCCAGTCGCGGCACTCGCAGCGGAAGTCGGAGCGGCGCCTGACTGCGCCTGGCGACCTATGTTGAACTGAGAAGCATCGAACCACGCAGTCGTAGCCGATCCAACACCAGCCGCCAGCATGGTCAAAACCGCCAATCCTGCAAACCGGTTCCATACAGCACGTCGCATGTTGATCCCCTCCATGACTGATTTCTCAACCATGTTCGGGCAAATACCTTGAGATTAGCTGTAATTACACTGAGTTCGCAAAGTTGACACTAAATGAAATTCGAAATGTGGACACCAGTCATGCAGCGGGGCACAATCCCCCATCAACAGCGCCACAGGGGATTGTGCCCGGAACCCTAGTTTCCTCCCTTTGCGGAGGACCACTCGCGACTCCATTCCTCAATCTTCTTGCCATCGTGTTCAACGCGTTTCCACGCCTGCTTGGCCGCCGAATAATCCGCATGACTTGCAGGAGCGGCGACAAGCGTTTGATAGGCCGTCTTCAGATCGGAAACCGCCTGCTCGAACAGGGCGTATTCTTTGGTCAGTTTGGCCAGTCGGTTCTGCTGGCTTTTCGAGGATTCACCAGAGTGCTTCTTGACATGATTCAACGCTTCCTTAGTAAGCTCGATCTGGCGCTCCAGCTTTTGCAACTGTTTAAGCAGCTGAGCAGCGTCTGACGTTTGCAGTTGGGCCGCGCTTGCCTGAATCGTGGATACATCGGTCGTGATGGATGGTGGAAGATATACAGTGCCTGTGACGGTCGTTCCAGACTGTCCACCCAGTTGCGACGCGAGAGAAGAATCTACAGACTCCACCTTGGGCACAAATGTCTGTATGGTGCTGGAGATTTGACTTTCCAGACGTTGCTCCTTCTTCGCCCATTCACTACTACCCTTCTGAGAGTGGCTGTCCGCCAAAACAGGAGAACTTGCCGCACCCACAAGCATTACCACAACCATCGCACTCCATATGCCCTTTCGCATCAATCTTCCCTCCTGGAATATAAAATGACGGGCTCTGCCCGCCATGCCGAATGATATCGTATCGATCGGCAACTGGCTGGCTTGGCAATGTGCTTTAGCCCCTATAGCTTTGCGCCCCCGCCTTTCGACGAGTTTGCCTTTTTCTTTCTCATAATACTATCACAAGGTGTCTGAAAATGCAAACAGGAATTGCATAGAGTCATGGAGTTTCTTGCGTCCTCCCGGAAACGCGACGTCGTTCCTGCGCAAGTTGCGCAGGAACGACGTTGCACGACAGATATTCTGCTGCATTTAGAAACCCTGCGGCCCACGGAACGGTTCAGCGCACACCGGATGACGGCAAGTCTCTCAATGGTTCAGTGAACATCCAGCGCACCGAGCACTCATACCTTTTGATAGCGCCATCCTGCAGACGCCATTTTACGCCTGACGTAGGCTAGTTGATCGCGAAGTGGAACGCCGACGGGACAGTTGTCGTCACAGGCCATCAGACCTATACAGCCAAAGACCCCGTCCTCGTTGCCCACCACCTCAAAATACTCTCGTTCTGTCCGTTTATCGCGCGGATCCACCATAAATCTGGCGACCCGATTCACGCCAGCAGCCCCGATGAAATCCGGTTTGATATTTGCGGTGGCGCATCCACCGATGCAGCACCCGCACTCGATACAACGTTCCGCTTCGTAAATTTCCAGCGCTACGGCGTTGTCCATCCGTTTTTCCGGCGCGTCAGGGTCAAACGTCTCGTCCGTGTGAACCCAGGACTCCGTGCGAAATGACATATCGCGAAACCAGACGCCTGTGTCCACAGAGAGATCCCCAAGCAGTTTAAACACAGGCAACGGCAACAACGTGGTGACGTCAGGCAAGTCCTTGGTGAGTGTTTTACAGGCAAGAGTCGGCCTTCCGTTCACCAACATTCCGCATGATCCGCAAATGGAAGCGCGGCACACAAAATCAAATCGAAGAGTGGGATCCTGTTCCTCACGCAACTTATTGAGGACGACAAACAGAGACATCCCGGGCTCCTCTGTCAGATGGAATTCCTGAAGATGCGGCTTCTTCTCCGGTTCATCAGGATTATATCGCATAATGCGAAACGTCAATTCGCGTTCAATCACCTGGAATAACCTCCGTCCTTACGGTTTTGCCGAATCTGGGCCGCGAGTTGCTTCTCCATACCCTCTGTCACCGGGGGGAGATTCTGTTATTTTGACTGGCTCGTAGCGCAATTCAGGTTCATCGGCCCCCTCAGGCCAGTAAGCGAGCGTACGGTTTAACCAATTCGCGTCATCACGGTGCGGGAAGTCCTCCCTGAAATGGCTTCCGCGGCTTTCCTTGCGAGCCAACGCGCCTTTCGCGATGCAATAGGCCACTCGGATCATGCCAGGCAGGCGCAGGGCTGCGTCCAATTCTGGATCTCCGCCGTGACCGCCGCCGCGCAGCCCAAGGCGCTGGGCTCGCTCGTGCAAATCGCTCAGTTGATTGACCGCGTCCTGGAGCGAGTCTTCCGACCGGAAGATGCCCACGTGGTGGCTCAATATCTGCTCCATTTCCCGGCGCAGATCATACACGTATTCTGTTCCATCCCTGGACTCGCGAAGTCGCGTCACTCGATCCATTTGCCTGTGGAGGTGTTCCTCCACCAGAGAAGACTTCACATCCAGCGACGCTTCGGCGGTGAACTTTGCGATCTGTTCGCCGATGATCTTTCCGGCGACAACCGTCTCTGCGAGCGAGTTTCCTCCGAGTCTGTTGAAGCCGTGTAAATCCCAACACGCCGCTTCACCCAGCGCAAAGAGATTCTTCAGTCCGTATGCCTGCCCGTCTATATTTGTGCGCACGCCGCCCATGCCATAGTGTTGCGTTGGTCTGACAGGAATGAGATCCTTTACGGGATCAATACCGCGGAAGTTTTTGCAGATGGTCGCAATTTCACGGAGGTTCGTGTTGATGTGTTCAGCGCCCAAATGGCGGATGTCAAGCCAGACGTGATCCCCGTAGGGACTCTCTACGCCGTATCCAGCCCGGATGTGTTGCATAATGCGTCGCGACACAACGTCACGCGAGGCCAACTCTTTTTTCGCGGGCTCGTAGTCCGGCATGAAGCGATGCAGGTTCTTGTCAAGCAAATAACCGCCGTCTCCACGCGCGCCCTCGGTAATCAGAATCCAGGACGGAACCAGGCCGGTCGGATGGAATTGCACGGCTTCCATATTGCCAAGTGGAACAACGCCCGTATCCAGGGCCAGGCTCAAGCCGCTGCCCTCATTAATAATGGCGTTTGTCGACGCCCCATATAACCGTCCGTAACCTCCGGTTGCAATGACTGTCGTCTTGGCCGTGTAAGCACGCAGTTCCCCAGTCCGGAGACAGCGCGCGACCGCGCCGTAACAGCGTTCGCTGTCATGGATAAGACTAAGGGCTTCGACGCGATCATGAACCGTGATACCCAGTCGCAGGACCATGCTGTCCAGCGTATACAACAATGTGTGCCCGGCTCCGTCAGATGTATAGCATGTCCGCCATTTGGCGGTGCCGCCGAAGTTGCGCGCCGTAATCAGTCCAGCGTTTTCGGGATCCTCATGAATGACCTTGCCGTCATATACGTGCTCGTCTTTCGTAACGCGCGTCCACGGAACACCCCAGTGAGCCATCTCCCGAACCGCAATCGGGGCGGTTTCCACGAACAGGCGAGCAACATCCTGATCGCAGCCCCAGTCGGAACCCTTCACGGTGTCCGCAAAATGAACGTCGGGGCTGTCGCCTTTGCCCATGGCGCTGTTGCCAAGCGCCGCCTGCATGCCGCCTTGCGCCGCAGAACTGTGTGATCGACGCGGCGGCACAAGACTGAGCAGGATAACATTGAGACCCTGAGTCGCCGCCTCTACGGCCGCTCGTTCCCCTGCAAGACCAGCCCCAATGACCAGCACATCGGTTACGAAACTGTCGTAGCGGCTCATGCATGTACCCCCATTGTAAAGAAAATCCACAACACCGTTGCGCCAATGCCAACGGTCAGCACGCTGATCACGCCGAGGACCCAGTGCAGTTTATGCCTCTTTACCCATCCCCACTTGACAAAGATGCGATACAATCCGACGCTGGCATGGTATTCCGCCAACAGCAGAAGCACCGCGTAAAACACCAAAAACCCGTGTTTTATGCGCCCCGAACTGTATATCACATCGATTCCGCCATAGGTCACCACGGCGATGTGGATAATTGCAAGAGCAAGTATCGCAGCACCTGTAACCGATTGAAACAACCACGACCATGTATCGGCGTGATGAATCAGCTTGGCGTGTTTCCACACGATCTTCTGCTCTGCCCATCGGCTCGGAATGCGGCGGATGACCGCTCCGATATGGGCGCCGCCAACGAGAACCAGAAAAACGATCGCCGCCGGCAAGAGATAATTCTTCTCCATAAACAACGACAGACCGTTGAAGGCGTTCGACCCAATCAAAATCGACGCCACGAACAGCATGTGAGTCCACAAAAACAGGACTAATAAAAGGCCGCTCACCATCTGAATGACTTCGACGATGAAGTCAGCTCGGGGGCTGTAGGACAGCGCCTTTTGGAGTTTCATTGCTTTTCCTCCTTGTTTCACGGGCTTAATCGGACTCCCTGGGATGCCGAGTCTCTCTCCCGCTCACCGCCGCGCCGCGCTTGGAGCACACTCTGGCTGGCACTTTCAGGTCGTATTCGCCATCGGTGAAATTCCAGAGATCAGACTGCTGCTCCATGATAACGGGAGCCCCACAACAACTGGAGATTTCCATGTACATCTCCCCCGATGCGAGTGAGATATGGTCATAACTCGGGTTGACTGTGCACACTTTCTCTGCCGCATTCACTTGTGACCGGAACGACCCATCTGTAACCGTGCAGGAATGTAACATACTTGTTTGGCACGTTGGCATATGGTTGGACATGACACACCCAGAATAAAACTGACCGTCTGGCGTGTGCATACGATCGGATTATATCATATCATACTCCACATCACATTTGATGATTTTCTAAGGCGGACCAGTCATTGAGCCGCGGACGTCCACCAGCCTCTGATGGCCTCGTCAGCCGTGGAAAGGATGCAAATTTATCGTGCTATACTCTCTTCTTGCGAGACAGGTTTCGTGAAAAAGAAATAAAACAACCCCAAGAAAGCGGCGGCGAAAAATATTGCCCCGATGGGAGGGCTCACAGCGGGAACCTCATGAAGCGTCATGGTCGACTCTCCCCTTTATTCACAATGATTTCGGCATCCGATTTACCATAGTGTTCCTAATATAATTTCGCAGCTCCATCGAGCCAGATGCTTGACCTTTCTCCGGTTCCAGAACATTGACGATATCTTTGATGCCGAACAGGGGACCGCTGAACACGAGAAAGAAGCGGTGGCTAGTAATATATGGACCGGTCACGCGAATGGCGTTCATGATGAGCAACAAAGCCGCCAATACATCGACAACATCCAGAATAACGCTGGCTGAACCGAACTGACCCGTCGATCGAACGCCTCCGAGGATAGGACCTGTAGCACCCAAATAAAACCCTTCCGGCACCAAAAATATCCCCGTCGTGGTAATCTGACCCGTCAGCAGCAGGATAGCCGCAATGATATCGATCGAATACTGCGTGGTAGCGAGAAGGTCGCGCGTTCGCATGTCGGCGCTTCTGGGGTTTGCCAACTTCTTCACCTCACATGGATTCCCATCCTCTGTTACAGTATGACGCGATGGCACGAGGTTGCAACGGCATTTTGCCATTTTGATTTTGCGACTGTATTCCACTTGGACGCCGTTTCGTTCGATAGACGGTTTTCGTCGGTCAAAATCATGATCACTGCATGATTCCAGATTGACCATGAAATACTACCGTCGAGGTGTTGTCCTTGAGCAAACAGACGAATCGATGGTTGACCATGGATTTGGATCAGAATGTGGATCACATTCTCGACCAGTTCGCGAGTTGTGAAGACGTCTCTTTGCGCCGTCTGACCATTACAAGAATGCGGCAAAAGGTTGCCATCATTTTCATTCCAGAAATTACAGATACGATACGCATTGAACAGGCCTGCGTTCGTCCGTTGCTGGCACTTGCGGATCGCCGTTCGGCGCTGGAACATGAGGAATTATCGAATGTACTTACACTTCTGGGGACGCAACAAAATCACACGATCGACGATGTGATCGTTTCAATTACTGCTGGCAAGACGGTGCTGTTTCTCGATGGAACCCGGCAGGCAACTGCATTGGACACAGCAAAATGGGAACATCGCCCCATTGAAAAATCAGAAAATGAGGTCTCCTTGCGCGGATCCCTGCAGGCGTTCAACGAAGATATTCGCGCCAATATCGGCCTCGTACGCCAATTCCTGCGTAGCCAGGAACTAAAGATCGAAAAATTCACCTGTGGTCGAAAGACCAAGACGCAGGTTCACATCCTGTATCTGGAGTCGACCGCTCATCCCGATCAACTGCAAACCGTAAAACAACGCCTCCAACAGATCAAACTCGACAGCGTACTGGATGCCGGGTATATCGAACAGCTGATCCGGGATCATCCACGATCCCCGTTCCCGACAATGGGGCAGACAGAACGGCCCGACCGCGTAGCTGCACAACTGGTGGACGGCCGCATTGCCATTGCCGTCGATCACTCGCCGACGATGTTGACTTTACCCGCTCTGTTTTCGGAATTCTTTCAGGTTTCCGAGGACTATTATGGAGACTTTTGGTTCCAATCCTTTCTGCGTGTTCTGCGATATGTGGCATTCTGGCTGTCGCTTTTCTTGCCGAGCGTATACTTGATCTTTCTAACCTACAATCCCGAGTTGTTGCCGACGCCGCTGCTATTGAAATTGTCGGCGGCGCGTTTAGGAGTCCCTGCACCCACGATTGTAGAAGTTTTCTTTATGGGGATCCTATTTGAAGTGTTGCATGAAGCGGGCTTGCGCCTGCCACGTCCGATAGGCCCCGCCATCAGCATCGTTGGCGGCTTGGTCGTGGGTGAAGCAGCCGTATCCGCAGGCCTGGTGGGTGCAGCAACAGTGATTATCATTGCCCTGACGGGCATACTATCCTTCATCATTCCAGGTCGATCAATTGCGTCGACCTTTCGACTGCTGCGATTCCCCCTGCTCTTTATGACCGGTGTATTCGGAGTTGTTGGCCTCGTGCTAGCCTTATTATTGTTACTGCTTCACATGTTCTCTCTCACATCCTTTGGCGAACCGTATATGCAGACTACCCCGCCTCTTCGCAGGCGGTTGCTCCAGGACAGCATCATTCGCGCACCGTTGGATATCCTGTTTAAACGTTCACACAATTCTAATGCAGGAAAAGGACTCCGGTAAAATGCAACAGCTCGATGCTCGGTCTGCCACCTGGTTAATGTTTGTCGTAGTCTCCTCCACTGCCACGCTGTATTTGCCGGCGATCAGTGTATCTCAAGCGCAAAATGGGGCTTGGCTGTCTCCCGTTCTTGCCGCTCCATTTGGCTTCCTTACCTATGGGCTCCTTCGGACGCTGCATCGTCATCATCCTGGAAAATCGTTTACCGCCATCGCCTTATCCGTTTTCGGTCCCGTTATCGGACGGGTGATTGCGGTTCTCATGGCCGTATTTCTATGGCAAGCAGGGGTGATTGTGCTTCGTCAATTGCTAGGCTTTATCAAAATGTTCATCCTGCTTGATTCTCCACCCGTCATCGTAAGTTTCATTCTATCGATCACCATTTGGATTGCATTGCGATATCATGTTTCGGTGTTCGCCAAAGTCAACCAGGTAATGGCGATTGCCCTAACGGGACTGCTCGGACTATTGCTGATCAATACGGTGTCCGATATCCATATTTCCGCATTTACGCCGTGGATAGAATCCGGAGTTAAAGGAATTATGCGAGGAGCGATCGTGCCCACAACCTGGTATGCGCAAATATTTTTATTAAGCTTTATGTGGTCCGAAATGAGGCCCGATGAGACGGCCTTGCTGGATCGCAAAATGATCTGGATGCTGTCAGGAACCACCGTTCTTCTGGTGATCGTGAACATCGACGTTTTGGGAGTATTGGGAGTACAGGAGGGAGCGAGATCCGGCTTTCCTACACTTGAGATCGCGCGCTACGTTCAAATTGGAATTGGCGGTTATATCCAGAGGGTGGATATGCTGTTTATCATACCTTGGCTCTTTGCGATTATTTTCAAAGTCATCGTTTTCTATTATGGAGCATGCGTCATTGTTCGCGATCTCTTAAAGCACAAAACGTTCGACGCATTTGGCGCCGGGCTCGTTTTTTCTGGTATGGGGGTTGTCCTGGAGGCGTTTCCGAAAGATTCGATCACGTCATATTTCATAACGTACGATTGGCCGCCTTATGGTTTATTTTTCGAACTTGGAATACCCATGTTGCTTGTGATTACTTCTTTAATCCGATTCCGTCAGCAAAAACTGCTATCTGGGGCTGGTGAACCTTCGTGACCGCCAAGGGTGTGACTCTCGTTTCGGCCATTCTGTGTTCCTTTATGATTTCTGGTTGTTGGGATTACAAGGAACTCGATCAAAAGGCGATTGTCGGCGGCATAGGATACGACCTGAATAAAGATGGCAATATCACTGCGATTGCCTCTCTCGATCAAACACAGAGTTCCACAGGACAGGATACCTCGCAAGGCGCAAAAGCGCAGACGCAGCTTGTGATCGCAAAAGCCAAGCATTTTCTTGATGCGTATCACCTTTTAGCCTTACAGGTGCCAAGACTCTTGTATGTCAGCCATTTATACTCGATGGTCTTTAGTGAAGCATTCGCAAAGAGCAGTTCATTTCCAGAAATCGTGGATCGTGTTACAAGAGTTGGTTCTGTGAGACGCAGAACTATCCTCTTCGTAACACCAGATCGCGTCGAGGATGTATTTAGGCAGCATCTCCCTGCGGCCGACAGCACCGCTCGCGGATTGTCCGATCTCGTTGTGCAAGGATGCCTGCTGCAACTCGCCCCTCATATCGATATCAATGAGTTCGTATTTAAGTCCACCCTTCCAGGAGTAGATCCCATACTGCCAGAAGTGCATCTTATGACATTGAATGGCCATAAAGTTCTCAGAGCGGCGGGGATTGCCGTTTTTCATCACGGCAAGATGGCCGGGTACCTGGCGCCTAAAGATGTCCGTATGCTGCTTTGGCTCATGGGCAAAACCGGACGCTGTATTCTGGCGTTCCCGGGTTTAAAAAAGAAGGAACTGGCGCACATTCAAACTGAGAAAATACAAACCTCCATCAAAACATCGACTCGGGGCGACCACGTGGTCGCTGACGCAAAAATTCAGGTGACATGTTCATTGGCCGTGTATCGGGGAGACCATCCCCTTCAAAAAACGGATATTCAACGGCTTGAATCCACAGCCAGTCAGGTGTTTCGCCAGAAGCTGATGCGAGCTGTCAAGACGACACAATCGATGAAAGTGGATCCGGTGGGATTCGGAGTACTGGTTCGGGCGCAGGTGGGATCTGATGTTTGGAGCAAGCGATACGCTAATTGGAGCGAGGAAGAATACCCGCGGATGACAATCCACATTCACGTCAAAACTCAGATCAGCAGCACGGGAGAGACAAACGACCCGATCAGTGAGGAGCAAGCTGAAAGCGGGTCGCCAGAATCATGATTTCCATGGCTCTAGTTTTGGGCGCGATGGGCACCCTCCAATACTTTGCGAGCATGACACACCGAAGCGTCGGCGAGAAAATTACGTTCGGGATATCGTGGACCATAGCGATTGCGGCCTCCCTTCTGGGAATCGTCACCGCTCAATCGATGGATATTACAACCTTGTTCGAACCAAACCTAGGGCGGTTCATGCACACCGTGTATGAGAACTGGTTGAAATGAACTCAGGCAGAGACACTTGTGAAGCCGCTCGATCAATCCGCGAACGCGATTTGAAGCGCCTGTCGAATGTCCTTGACTGCCACCACCTCCATGCCCTCTATAACCCCCCGGGGAACTGATTCCACGTCTGTCCTGTTCCCCTCTGGAATCAGTACGATACGCCTGCCATGCTGGCGGGCCGCCGTCAGCTTATGGGGAATCCCGCCCACTGCCGTGATATCGCCGTGCAGGGAAACTTCTCCTGTCACCGCGAGCGCTGGGCGCACCGGCTTGTCCAGAAGCGCCGAGACCATGGCAAGAACAAAAGCCAGTCCGGCCGACGGTCCCTCTCGGTACTGACTGATGGAGACAAGATGAACGGCGAGATCGACGGTCCGTATCCGTTCCAGGCCATAGCCAATCTCCGTCGCGTGGCGCAACAGCAAATCATGACCGGTCCGCAGAGAGTGGCTCATATCCCTGCCGTGCTGTCCGGTCAGACGAATCTGGCCGCTGCCTCCATCGATCACAGACACCTGGATCATCTGGACAGTGCCGCCA
This sequence comes from Bacillota bacterium, assembly GCA_021805735.1. GTDB lineage: Bacteria > Bacillota > Bacilli > Alicyclobacillales > SLC66 > JAKADD01. The sequence goes on along the minus strand of JAJZEE010000086.1, from coordinate 5,621 downwards.
TACGCTCGCCCGTTGGCCGTCAGAACGGTCAATGCCGTGACTTCCCCGACATCAGGATTCTCGTTGACCCGTCGATCGAGATCGCCATAGGCCGAACGACGCAGAAAGTCGGTAGGAGAGGGCTGCTCACGCCCCACTTCGCTCCCCAACTGAAAGCCAATGGAGTGCGGGAAGAATTCGCCGGGGTCCATGATCTCCAATTGGTGTTCCACACGCTGACGGAGTTCTCCGACTATCGACAGCAGTTCTGACGCTTCCGGTTCCGTAAACTGACCATCCGGAAACACCAATTTAAAAAAGGCGCGTCCCAATCTGTCCACGGCGGTCGCATCGCGACGCGTCATCCCCTTGTGGAATGGGTATGTGGACGTAACGCCGCGCCAGTGTTCCTCATATCGCAAATGGCGAAGCGCCAACAGAATTTCCCCGAAATAGTCCGTGGACAGGGAGAACCCCGGAACCAGATCGGCCGGGGTGAGTTTTGGCAGTTCCCAGCCGGGAATGAATCCATGGATGCGGTCGATCAGCGCCGCATCCTGCAACTCCACCGGAAGCGGTTCAAACAGATGTGCGTACTGAGCGCTCGGCAACTGCTGATCCACCTGAAGATTGCCGAGAAACACGAGGGAGGTGTCGGCGGATTGCGCGGCATGACCCCGGCTGAACTGTCCGCTCTCCATGAAGTCCTTAAGCAGCGCGATGGTTCCCGAATCGTCCGTGAAACGGGTGTAGGCGACTTCGTCAAACACCAAAACTTCCCGGCTCGCGATCAGGCCGCCTCTTCTGGTTGCGAGATTGTAAAACAGGTTGGCGGGGCTTGCATACCCGCCAGCCATGGTGAATGCCTGCGCAGACAGATTGCGCAGCAGAAATGTCTTCCCCGTATTCTTGGGTCCGAGTTCGATCATGTTCACATTGCTTTCGACCAGAGGCAGAAGTCGGGCGAGGTACAACCAGCGAAGCCGTCGGCCGTCTCTGCCGGCAAGAAGGGAGTCAGGGTTGTACCCAGCCGACCGCAGCAGCAGCTCAACCCACTCGGATGTGGAAAACTGCCTCCTCGCAGCCACGAAGGACGCCAGATCGATCAGCGCCTGATACGGTTCGAAATGAACCATGGCCATGCGAAAGCGATACGATTCCCCTTCGAAACTGCCAAAATAGATGAGACAAACCTTTCCCCACAGTCCTCCCTGCAGCAAATCAGGGTGAGCGTTCAGCAGATCCTGGTCGACGTAGACACCGTCCACCTGAAACGCCATCAGCCGTGCAACCGCCTCGCCTCGGTTCAGGTCGATCCTCACGTCGACGAAGTCCAGAAGCTCCAGCGTGCGCCGCTGGAGCAGGCGGCTTCTGAGCAACTGGCGCGTGCGGTTGGTGGCAAGATGTTGCGAAACTTTGCACTCTGCGCCTTCGAGTCCGTACTGACCGACGAGAAAGTCGACAAGGTAGCGCGGCAAATCACGAGCGGCGTGGAGGACGGCGGATGTATGGTGGTCCACAAATACCTGGGCAAACACGCGAGCCGTTTTTTGTCTGAGTTCCCCTGCTTGCCCCACGGTTCACCCCTCCTGCGCTGCGTCAGTCATGAAATATGAGACGTCTCGTGATCATATTCGGCTGATCTGGTTCCGAATTCGCTTCGTCGGCCTCGCCGTCTCCGCCATCCTTTCGACCATCGCCATCCATCTGACCTTCACCGCGCCAGAGGTCCTCTCCGTCGCTGCCGTCTCCACCGGCCTCGCCGCCAACCACCATATTCTGCTCCGTCTGTTCATCCAGCGCCGCGTCCTGAAGCGGATCCAGGTACTCGATGACGGGAGATTCCTCGTGCTGGTACCAGACGTCCAGAATCTCCAGACTCAGGCGCACGTAGGTCCGCAATCGTGTGTCCTGCGTGGGTGCAAAGCGCCTGACCTGCTCGTACAGATCCCCGCCGTCAAAAGGCGCAGACCACGCGTACGCCTCCTGGTGCAACTCGTGAATCTGCCGTACGAGGGCCTTTACCTGAGTCACTGTGAGAGGATCAAGCAGTTTCGATTCCAGAAGCGCGTCGAGAGCCGCTTCACTCCAAGGCGCCCGCTCCTCCTCCTTCGGACGGGCAGCCAGCCAGCGTGGACACTCTTCCCGATCATTTCTGCGAATCAGGACATCGCTGAAAAAATTGGCCGCGAGCGCCCAGACGCTCAGTGCGTGAGGGAGTTTTCCCTCGATCAGACGGCCCATGTTGGCGTACGCCTGACTGCGGGCGCCCTTTCCCGACTTGCCGACCAACTCAACCTCGTCGATCAGAATCAGCCAACCCGCGAAACCGGCCTTCTGGATCAGCCAATCGATCAGCCGCATGTATTCAAACGCTTCATCCTTCAGACTGGATTTCGTCAATTGCGGCGCTCTGCCAAGGTTCTGCCGATAGATGCGTTTGAGGTCGGCCACGCTGAGGAAGTCTCCGGCAACATCGGCGAGCAACTCGTCATACCCCTCATCATGGACGACCAGACCGTCCAGAACGGCCATGATTCTGTCCGACATGCCCATCGTTCGCGCTTCGGGAAGCAGTTGGCTCTCCAGCGCCTTGGCAACGATGTACGCAATGCCAGGTTGGGCGCTGCCGGGTATATAGGTGTTTCCCATGAGTTTGGGATACAGGTAATCCAGTCGATCCAGCGGCGTTTCCTTGCTGAGCGAGACGAAACTGACGACCCAGTTGCGATCCTCGCCCGCCCCCCACAACGAATGAAGCAGGTGCGTCTTGCCTTCGCCGTAATTCGCCCGCAGGACAAGGGATGGGAGTTTGGGAGCGCGCCCCTGTTCGACGCCCTCCATCATGCGCTTGACGATATCGATGTACTTTTCGCGTCCAAAGGCAACTGTCTTGGCCAAATCACGGTACGGAACGCCCGATCTGAGGCCCTCTACGATAAACTTGGCTCTCCCTGTCAATTCAGGCCCCTCCATTCTGGCTGGACATGGCTTTGGCGACGGTGCGGCGCGCGTTTCCCCATTCGAGCCCCCAGGTGGTGGTCGCGAAGCCTGGACTCTGACCGTTCAATTCTACTTCCGACGCGTAGAGCGCCCATGTTTCCGATAACCGGGTCAAATCCTCCCGCTTCCACAATCGATCCAGATCGACAATATCGTGAAAGCGATTGACCTGTTTTGTCGCAATCTCGGACTGAATGCGATACCAGAGCGCCGGATAGGCGGGCAGTCCTGTCTTTTGATTGTCAAACAGTTCCGGATCGCCTGCGATCACCATGAACAGGTATGGCGCCAGATAGCTTTCGTCAATCAGTTCCCGAATCATCTCATACGCCTGATCCCGCGCGCCGCGCGTATAGAAGGGAATACTCTCCGTGCGCGCGGTCCGGGCCAAAACCTCCGCATGGTCTACCAGAATCAGCATACCTTTATAGGAAGCCGCACGCGCCAATACAGGCAGGCACAACAGGACCGAACGCGCATTGCGCCGATCCACATTGGTCGATACTCCGATAGCCCTGCGTTCCTGTTTCGTCAGTTTTTCACCTTGCAGCCAGCGCATCAGAACGCTTTCGTCCGCTGCATCCGCGCCTGTCCTGCGCACGATGCTGGCGCGAATCGGTTGCCGAACCGCGGCATAGATATCCAGTTCCCGGACAAAGCGGTCTGTGACATCGCGAATATCCGTCATCAGCGCCGCCTGGCTCCGATCATGCGTGTCCTCGGCCCACGTCCGGAACCGACTTGCAGGCAACTCATAGTCCTGGTATCCAAGTTCCTGCCGAATAACCGCCAGTGTGCATCTGTCGAGCAGATTGTTCCAGTTGACAGCCTGCGCGACCGCTCGATAGAGTTCATCAATCGCCGCCAGTCGATTGATGTGCGCGTCCACGGAAACAACCAGATAACCTGCTTGTTCGGCAGTCCGTTTCAGGCGCCTCAACAGGTGCGTCTTTCCCGAGCCCGATCGTCCCCGCACAAACTTGACTTTTCCGGCGCCCTGATCAATAAACCCATCGAGGTATTCCCTGACCCAGAACGTCTCGATTCCGCCTGGGTCGACGAACATTCTCTCCACATCGCCGTCCGAGAGCATTTCCGCCGCCGGACTCGCCCGAAACAGCGGGAGACTGTCCAGTACGTCCATCAACCGTTACCCCCTGATTCCGAGTCCACGGCCGTCAATTCCAGCGACCCCAGATGCTCCTTCTGCCCACCGGGCAATGGGATGACAATGGCATCCCTGGCGACTTTCGTCGGGGCGAACACCAGGCGACGACTGTCGCTGACCAGCGTCACGTCCGTCTGTGTGCGCAATCGATAGACGTCAAATGCAAATTGGTTCAGCGGGTAACCGGTGGCTGTGGTTCCTGTGCGAATGGCCAGCAGAGCGTGAATCTGTTTGAGCGATATGGCCGTCACAATCCGCTTGCCCGACTCCGCAACCTGCCGCTCCGCCAAAAGGACGTCATAGGCGCGCACCAGTGCGCGCATGAAAGACATCGCATGGAATTTTTCCTTATACAAGCGGCTGATCTCACGGTCGACAAGAGCCGCCACGGCCTTGGGGTGCAAGATGCGCACCAGACGGTTGTTGATGTATACGCCGTCGTTCGCGAAATCCGTCTTCACTTCGACAGGAAACACGCGAAACAGAGGGTATTCGCCATCCACCTGACGACCCGCGGCATGACAACCCGCCACGAACAGACGCGTCCACTCGTTCCGATCGGCTTCCGTCGCCACCATCCGAAAACGATCGACCGACGATTTGAGCGCCCGCGCCTGTACCGCTACTTCGTCCGCATAGCGGATCAGATCGTCCAACTGCTTCTGCAACTCCACCCGATTCGCGAAGTCAACCTGCTTCGCAATCGCTTTCCCCCGCCCCACTCTCTCAGCAACCTTTGCCAGACTGGCCACATCGCCGCAGAGCACCTGCTCAAAGAACGACAACCCGCCAGCCGCTTCTTCATCCCCGGCACTAGCGGTCGTATCCGCCAATTCCGCCTCGTTCTGCTCACTGATCTCCAATGCCGCTTCTCTCTCCACCAACACAACTTCCCTTCCTGATTGACCATGTTCCGAAAAATCGATCGTCCCAACTGGGCCAGCGAGGGCAAGACGCCAATTCTACGGATCCAGTGGACTAATTTCGACAGGGATCAACAACTTCCTCCTTCAGACTACAAGACTATCCCGGAAAATCGCCGCGGCAGCGGCGAAGCATGCGTGATGGATCACACACGGTGTCGATCATCGACTCCGAGGTACTGTATGAACCTCCCTCCGCCTGGCGCCTGTGGCGCCTAGGCGGGGGTTTCCAGCATCGCTGCCGGAGTTTCCTGGATCATCGACTTGTGCGCCACACAGGGATCACCTGCATCGCGTCTTATGTCGGTCTCCTCAGGCTTTTGTGCAAACTGCACAGGTTTGGACCGTTCCGGCCCTACCGTCTTTCGCATACGAACAGACTTCTTTGGTTTTGTCAGAGGAACGCCTGACAGAATCCTGGTTACGCCTCGACGGGCGATGACGACGGCTGCATTGTGGTCCGCGTTGTCCGTATGTCCACAGCGGCGGCAGACAAATTCGGCCTGTGTCAGCCGATTGTCCTTGTGAGTGTAACCGCAGGCGGCGCA
>JAJZEE010000085.1 GCA_021805735.1 Bacillota bacterium | reverse complement strand
ATTGCCGCTTATTCCATTTTTCTTTTTGAGCGGCGTGCAGGCCATTGCCGTAGCCGCGCTGGTCAGCATCCTCGCCCATTTTGCCGTTGGCGCCGCCAAGAGCGTCGTCACCGTGCGGCGTTGGTGGGCGAGCGGTCTGGAAATGACCGTGGCCGGCATCCTCGTCGGCGTAGTGTCATACGGCGTGGGGCTTTTGGGCACGATGCTGATTCATGCGTAGGCTTCGCAGGCGGGATGAGGCAGTTCCTTCTCGGGAACTGCCTCTTCGGTGATTGGGCCCATGGCATCAAGGGAGTACACCGTTGCTGACATGGGCGGACACTCAGAGGGTTCCTTTATCCTTTTGTGGACCAGATCCTGAGGATAGGCGCAGTGTGAGATGGAAGGCATGAATCCAGATCAACGACAATATGCGTTATTCGACTAGATCATTGGCAATGTCAAATTCATAATGTCCCGAACGAGCTGATGTTCGAGATCTGGGGTTAAGTGCTGCGTAACCTCCGCAATACGATTACCCAGAAGGGATCTTGCACAATATATTGATTCGACTGCGTGATCGGGTTCCCCTTGGCGGAGATATAATATTGATCTCCAAATATATAAGCGTCCCGCTAAACAGGGCATTTCTTCCTCCAGGGCACGCAGTCCCTCCATACACATGGCATGTGCTTGCTTCCAATCATTTTCGTAGAACGCGCATCGAGCAAACTCCTCATAAACTTGCGCCAGTTGTGTTCTGTATTGACCATTTTTATAAAAAGTTAGCGCCTCAGCTAGATGATGTTTGGCACGAGGCAAGTTACGGTGATCCAACCAAAGAGTGCCTAGGTTGTGGTGTGTTTCATAGTACTTAGTACGATCAATGCTTATGTACAGACTGTGTGCCTTCTTTGTGTGGCAAAGAGCTAGATCCCATTTGCCTAGCTGTCGATAGCACACTCCAAGTCCGTGGTAACATCGAGCGGCAAGACGGTCTCTAGAATTTGATTCGCAACATTCCAGTGCTGTTTCAAAGCTGTGATGAGCTTCCTCATACTCAAAAAGCTCAATTAACGCACTGCCCAGATTAACGAGTGTCCTGACCCTTATGTCATGCGGGGGGCACTGATGAATAATCTCCCGATAGGCCCAAGCTGCCCTCTCAAACTGACCCACTGAAAAATAGGCGTTTCCAAGACGAATATAAACCTCCCAAAACAATGAGGGTAGGGGTTCGTTAGCAATGGCCCATGCGATGCTCGTGGACAGCGAATCCAGCAGCTGTGGACTATTTGGGGCAATATCGGCCCACTGCAGCACGGTTTCCAGCATCTTGTCAACACATTTTTGATGATAGAATATAACCCAGGATTCCTGAATACACTCAAGGTCCCCATTTCGGCGGCCCTTACTCAGTAACATCTCAGCGTGACGCAGGTCCTCTCGATGATTTGTTTGCGGCATTAGAGTATTGGGTGTAACATCCAGGCGTTTCGCCAACACTTGAATCGTATGAAGTGGCGGAACAAGATATCCTCTTTCGATTTGACTCAAATACGAGCGGTCAAAGAGCCCTTCGACCAACTGAGCTTGAGTAAGTCCACGGGCGATCCGGAGTCGCCTGATTTCTGACCCAATGTCCACGTTCTACTCCTCCCATGTGTTAGTAAATGTAATCTCTGTGAGTCCTTGAACTCTACTATAGTATATTACAAAAGGAGGCGATACTTCCTTGATCTTCGGAATACTGAGGCGATTTTTGTTTGCAAGCCTACTGGTCACTTGTTTGCTGGGTCTATTAGAAATCAGACCAAGTCAGATGATAGGGCCTGGAGTGGAAACTCCGGCGCTCGGGTCATATTGTTTTCCGAGTAATGCCGTTTGAACCAAATGATCAAACGGAAGCCATATGTAGCAAAAACGGGGGACTTATGTCAGGTGGTGGGTGTTGTGCGCCGTTTTGATTGTGATTCATCCCGGAAAATCGTCGCTGGCGCATATTCTTCCCGGTTGTTGGTGCTGCGAAGCAGCATCGCAGTCTATCCCCGAGTTCCGCCATTATTGATGGGTATGGCGGTTCATGGGTATCTGTCCTGGTCGGATGGTACCGGTCAGGAACCTTTATGAAGTAACAGTCTTAATTGAGGTGCGGTTCAGTGATGTTATACCACCTGAAGTGTGAATTGCACGATGGGTCAGGGGCATCGACACGTTGCCTGATTTCCAATGCTGTCTCCCGATTCCCTTGCGACACCGCCATGGAACGCGGCCTCCGTATTGGCGGTCCATGGATGACAATTTTGATAGGTGCCATCATCAGTCTACCCAATGGCAGGTCGCTTGTTCAGCAGTATCACTTATTGCATAAGGGCTCCTAAGTGGAATAAAGTTGAGCATCGGCTATTCTCTCAAATCACGTACAATTGGCGTGGCAAGCCTCTCATGAGCCACGATGTCTTGGTGAATCGATCGCCCATACGACCACAACCAAGGAACTGAAGGTACGGTGTAACCTCGACACCAACAAGTATGAGAAGGGCATTAAGGTCTCAGACGATGAGCTCGCACAGGTCAATTTGAAGCGCAACGACTTTCACGGCGAGTGGAATTACGAGATCGCTCCAACTCCTGACGAAAAAGTTATTTCATAAAAGCTCCTTACATTTCAATATTGAAGGGTATTCGACACAGAATGTAAGGTTTTCGACAAAGAGAATGTGGTATAAATTTGGCAGAAACAAGGCAAATGGGAAGACACCATATGATTGGGGATGCTGAGATTGGCTTACTATGAACTATCAAAAATATTCATCTCTACAATATTCTTGATCTCTTCCCTTGGGAAGCTATCAGGATTGAGCGGCTTTCAAGCATCACTTACGGAGTTAGAACTGAACAAGAAAGCTGCAAGAGTAATTTCGTATGGAGTACCTATTGTGGAGCTATGTTTATCTGTACTCCTCATGCTAGGTTCCCCCTATTCGATTCTTGCCGAGTTTGGCATCTTCATTCTGCTGGTTGGCTTTTCGTGGTCTGTATGGAGGGCACGTCAGATTGGATCAGCAGTCAAATGCAATTGCTTTGGAAATCTAGTAAATGAAAAACTGGGCCCATCGACTATAGCCAAAATCGTTTTCATTCTAGTCTTTGATCTTTATTTGTTAATGAACAACCATTTAAGTAGGGATATAACTGACTTTCCATTAAGCGAAATTTGCTCGATGGTCTATTCATCCGTTTCACTCTTTCTGATCTATTCAGTCCTCATGTTTGTAAATATCAAAAGACCAGCAAGAAAAGCATAGGAGGGCATACTCATGTCTTTGCAATTGATTGCTGAGCTTACACAGTGGACCCTACTGATCTTGGTTACCTATGTGATGATCAGTGGAAAGGCAAATTTACGTCCTTTGAATAGTCATCAATTGCCCCAGCAAGACTCCGGGATTCCACGTGGGGCCGCCTTCCCAAGGGCGAAGCTAACGACGATTACTGGAGATATTGTGGACATCAGTGGACCCAAATTAGAACCTACCATCGTATTTTTTACAGCTTCGGATTGTCCCGCCTGCAAAAACTTGTACCCTATCATTGAGATCGTAAGGAAAAAACATGCATCTGAGTTCAATTTTGTGTCCATCATTGTAAGTAATGAACAGACATTGTCGGATTACGTCCGCATCCACAACATTAACATCCCTGTTACTCATGTGACTTCCGATGACATTGAAGAATTTAAAACTAAAATATTCCCATTTGCATACTTATTATCCCCAAGCGGGCAAGTGCTTGCCAAGGGAGGGATTATCGGAGAGGAACATTTCAACTTACTCTTGGGGCAAGGGAAAGCAACTATGCAAGTTCAAAGAAAGAAAGTTGTTTCATAACCCATTTGTGAATCTCGAAAAAAAGTTTGGGAACGATTCATCACGTGTGGTGATGAGATCTGTGCTGAACATACCCGTTGGGAAGGCTTAGTGGCGACTGCGGATCCCCATTTAGCAGCCCTGAAAGGAGGTGATATACATGTGCTATTCGATCGGACGCTTTTGTAACTGGGAGCCATGCATGGTAGATGGATGGTCTTTCTATCAAACATGGGATGCATACGAGTGCGAAGACGGATCCCATTGGGATCAATTCGTTTCGTGCGGCTGTTAAGTAGGCAAAATCATCCCCGCTACAGATTACTAGCGGGGATGATTCCAAAAATAGGATTTAGATACATTAGCATTGTACAAAGTGATTTTGAGTCTGTCAAGTGGTTATTGATGGTTCTTCTTCAATAAAAACGAATAACCCTTTAGTATAGAGACGTACAGGTAGCCCTGTCCGACTCTCACTAAAGGAGTCATCCGTATGGATAAGGGCACCACGAAGTCGACATTTATGGAATATCTCAATGGCTTGGATTATATCACCATTTCGCGTGAAGTCGATCGACTGAACCTTGATCGCTATACGAAGAAGCTTCTGACATCCAACCTTCTCAAGCGGATGGTGTGCGCCCAGACTCAGCAAGTGATGACACTGACGGATCTTAGTCTCCATCTGCGAGAAGAGGCCGCTTTACAGCAAGAAATAGGACTTTCCTCGATCAGCACGGCCCAATTGTCTAGCAGGTTGCGATCTTTGAATCCCGATGCTTTTCAGGCTCTCTTCTCGCATTTGGTATCCGTAATCCTTTCCCCTGTCCGTCCTCAACAGGCGAGGGAACAGGCGAGGGAACAGGCGAAACTGCTTTACCTGGTGGATGCTTCCACGGTCACGATGTGCTTGGAGAAATTCGTTGGGCCGGGTTTCGATCCACAAAAAGAAGGATCAAACTGCATCAACGGCTGATATTTGAGGATCAACAATGGGTGCCAGAAAAGGCGATGCTCACCCCTGCCCGATCTTCGGATAAGTCCCAAATGGATACATTGGTCGAAGTGAATGCGAACGCTCTGTACATATTTGACCGAGGCTACGTGGATTATCAGGAATTTGACCAATACTGTGAAACCGGTACGCGGTTTCTCACGTGATTAAAGCGCAATGCCTGCATTCGCGAGGTGGAAGAGGAGCGTACGGTGGACCCTCAATCGCCCGTGGTACGTGACGCGATCGTCTGGCTGGGGCAGTATCCGGGATACTGGATGCGCGCCAAGCTTCGATTGATCGAGGTCCGGGGCGCCAATGGAGAGACGGTTCAACTCCTCACCAACGATCTGGCGATGGATGCGCAAGAAATCGGCGAACTATACCGCCAGCGTTGGCAGATAGAGTTGTTCTTCAAGTGGATCAAGCAACATCTGGTGATCAAGCGGTTTTACGGAACCGGTCAGTGGGCGGTGTACAACCAGATCTGGATCGCGCTGATCACGTACTGCTTGTTGGTGATATTGAGGCAGCGAGTCGGGTGCCGAAAGCGATTGCTGGAAGTCTACAAATGTGTACAACTGCACTGGAGCGCACCGTTATCCGTATTTATCCACAGCTTGCGGCGAAAAGGGCAACGAAAATCCAGAGGCAAACGAGTCTATCCTGTGGATAACATCTTCGCGTACACGCTGCAACAATATGAGCGAGGCGAAGCGGGGCATCTGGATGATCTGACGTATGATCCAGTAGACTGAATGATATATTCCCAAAAAATGGATGATGGGCTACTGTTGAGTGGGTATCGAGTCTTCAGATCTGTGAACATAAAATGTTGTTCAGAATAATCGGTAATATCGAAGACGATGGAAGTCGCCCCTCTTGACAAAGAGTGACCGAATTTAATGCAACGCTAGTGATTGAGACATGAAGTGAGCATACTGTACCCCGGCTTGTCGCCGTGCTATGCATGATTGTGTGCCGGAATTTATAGCGTCATTCAAAAGGGGAAGGTGTAAATGGTAGTATCTTCAACTCCAATAAATACATACAAGAACATTTTACCTACACAATACGGTGTAAAGACAGTCATTGTCACTTTGATGCGTACAGTTACCATATGCATAAGATTAGCGCCTGTACGAATGATTCTACTAATTTCTTTAAAGTTCATTCAGGCAGCTGTTCCTATTTTGCAAATGGGGATCACTAAAGGACTTGTGGATGAATTATCTCAATTGATTCAGCATGGAGAACTCTACTTTAAAGGGGCTATACTCATATTATCTGAGCAACTGTTCCTTCTTCTACTTTCGATTATTGCACGCAGTGCGGCTAGTTTGCTATTAAAACAGGCGCAGTTTAAAATCAAATACCACTTTGACTCTCTTATTGCAGAGAAATCGGCAAAACTGCCCTTCTCAAACTATAATCATTCCGAATTCTATGATAAATTGCAAAGGGCTTCTAGCGGGCACTCACAACGTAGTACGGATGTCATCGATCAGGTATCACAGTTCATCCAAAGTATAACCACCATTATCTCCTATGTCGTGATATTGTCTTATTTCAATTACATTCTTTCTGTATGCCTTACTCTACTCGTTGTCCCTGTTATCGTCACGAACATGATGATGGGGAAGATGAAGTACTTAAATTTGCACCTACAAACCCATACATCTAGAAAAGTGAGGTACTTCTTTGGACTATTAACTTCTCGAGAAGCAGCAAAAGAATTGCGGATCTTTAACTTATATGACCTATTACTATCTCGATGGTCCAATCTATTCTGGAAAGCATCAAAAGGGCAACTTTCAGTTGAAATGAAAGGGGTATGGTTTAGTATCTGCATTGAGGGATTAGACAGTTGTGTCACTGTATTTGTTCTTGGTATTTTATTTTGGTTAGGTAGCTTAGGCAAAATGACGATTGGGCAGTACGTTTCAATTTCACAAGCATTTACGACTGCGAACAGCCAAATGCATAACTTGGCGCATAATATTGCGAGATTGTACGAAAACTCCCTGTTTCTATCCGACATCTTCTTTTTTTTAGAATTAGAAGAGGAACACCATGATTCTCGAACCATTTCGGCTCCATGCTCTTTGAAGTACGGGATTACAGTAGAAAATGTATCTTTTCGCTACCCAAATAGCACCAAGCCGATTTTGAATAAAGTGTCCTTTCAAATCAAAAGCGGACAAAAAGTCGCAATTGTCGGTGATAATGGTGCAGGGAAAAGCACTCTTGTCAATTGCCTACTCGGTTTATACAAACCACAAGAGGGGGATATCTATTACGATCAAGTAGCACTGAGAGAAATCGATATTAGATCATTACGGGAACGCACAAGTGTCGTATTTCAAGACTTTGTAAGATATCAAATGAGCCTTTCCGAAAACATCGGACTTGGGAACATCAGTGAAATGGATGATCGAGCAAAACTTGAAATGGCCGCAACTAGGGCAGGAGTCAATGACTTTCTTGGCAGGTTAAGTAGTGGATTTGATACGATGCTGGGACCTGCTTTTGATGGAGGGGTAGAATTATCAGGGGGGCAATGGCAGAGGGTATCGTTGAGTAGAGCGCTATTTAAGGAGACACCTATTTTAATATTGGATGAACCAACATCCGCTCTTGATCCTCTAGCGGAGCAAGAGTTCTATCATACGTTCTTATCACTTCCCCAGACGAAGACAGCCATTTTTATCTCACATCGGATGGGAGTTTGTCGTCATGCAGATCTGATCTTGGTCCTAAAGGAGGGTACCATTGTTGAACAGGGCAATCACAACGAGCTGATGGCATTAGATGGTGTATATGCGAATATGTATATGAAGCAAACAAAGATGTACAGCGGCAACACAACCAGGGGCGAGATCGGTAGGCTAACCGCTAACAACGAGCCCAGCGAGCTGCTCCTTCAAGAAATGAAGCGATAAATGAGAAAATAGTAGAATCTTCTCGTAGTGTCAAGGGGTTCAAAATGCATATACCGATGGACTCTTGCAGCCTCTTGCGACGACTTGCAGGTCTCAATGACCAAAATTGGTGGGATCAGTCATCGTTGTTCGTGGAACATAGAGGCAGTAAGATGGTAATGCGTGCTCCCCCTTCTTTCGAATTATCTGCATGTATTTCACCGTCATGAGCTGTGATAATTTGCTTTGTAATCGACAATCCCAGTCCTGAGCCACCAGTCTTTCTATTTCTTGACTTATCCCCACGATAGAAGGGCTTGAAGATAGGCTCTAGATCCTCGGTAAGAAAGCCAGGGCCAGTATCTTCTATCATAAATTGCAACTGTTGATTGACTATTTCACTCAGCAGTGTGATGTTCCCCCCTTCGGGGGTATAATGAAAGGCGTTTTCCACTAAATTGGAGATCGCTCTCATTAGGAGTTCAGGATCGCCCGACATAAAAATAGGGGAAACGGTGTAGTGGTGAGTTAAATTCACATAATGATTGACAGCCTTTAGTCGGAACCCTTCCATGACTCGGTCTACGAATGCAACCCACTCGATTTTTTCACAGTTCAATGTCTGTTCAGGTTGATCGAGCGTTGAGTATGTGAATAGATCAGTTACTAATTGATTGAGCAATATAGATTTGTCCAAGCAGACCTTGATATATCGATCGACTTTATCAGCCTCTTTGACAATCCCTTTCTTTAGGCCTTCCAAATAGCCGACGATTGTGAAAATCGGTGTTCTTAGATCATGAACGATTGAGGCGATCATCAGCCTTCTTTCTTGCTCTGCTTGATCTCGTGCCGCGAGAGCGGTATTTAAGTTTTCTTTCATGATGGATAAGGACACGGATAAATCGTTGACTTCCCGAATCACTGACGAGGGAAGGTCGATGTCGAAATCTCCAAAGTTGATTTTTCGGACAGATTCCTCAACTCGTTTCATCTTTGAAATAAGGAATTTCCCTATAAAATACATAACTAAAAGAAAAGAAATGACGAACGAAAAAAACCAGACGATGATCCCGCCAGGGCCTGAAATCCAGTCGTGAAAGCTTGTGTTCGCTGAAACCTTGTGTCCATAGATGGTCATCGGTTCTTTGATTTCAGCAATACCCAAAATTTTGTTCCCATTGAGAATCGTATGCTCTTGGTCGATCCAAGTAGCTTGAAAATCCATGGAGGAGCTCTGATTACTTTGGATCATCATTGATGGATAGGGATTGTTCACCATGGTTCTTAGATCGTTTGGAGTATTTGAGAATATCATCTTGTGTTTTGCATCAAATAAGCGAATCTCTAGGGAAGAGGTTGAAAGCTTCGCTCGTAGTCTGGATTGCCACTTAGGATTTTCCCATGAGGAGACATTCTTTAAAACCATTTGGATGATCTGATTCGTATGTTCGAATGTCTGTTCATGTGGTTGCGGTGCGGATGATGCTGAAGATGAACTCACAACAATGAAAACGATCAGAAAAGGGGTAATCAACAAAAACATAAAGGCGAAAACAAACCACGTGCGCAGCGACAGACGTCTGCTTAGATCTATCTTCATTGACATACGAATTTATACCCTACGCCCCATACGGTGTGAATCCATTTGGAACTCATCGAATCATTTTCGATTTTACTGCGAATACGGGCAATATGTACCCGTATCGTATGAGGATCGTCTCCATCAATTCCCCATATCTGCTGAAATAACTCCTCCGTTGTGAATACTCGCTTAGGGTGACTTGCCAATAAGTACAGTAAGTCAAATTCCTTGGTCGTAAGATCCACCTTCTTTCTTTGCACCAATACCTCGCGGGTTTCAGGAATAATTTCTAATCCTTCAAATCCAAGCGCAGGCACGCGAAATGGCTCTGCCTGCCTCACTTGAGAACGTTCGAAACGGCGAAGCGTTGCTCTAATCTTCGCGACAATTACGCTTGGAGTGGTGGATTTGACAATGTAATCGTCCGCTCCTAATCCAAGCCCCCTGATCTTATCATGATCCTCTGGCCGCGCACTCAGGAAAATAATTGGGATGTCGAGATCTTTGCGTATCTCCCGGCAGATCTCAAATCCAGACTCATCCGGCAGCATAATGTCAAGCAAAATGAGGTCAACTGCTGTGTTCCCGAGCATAGAGCGGGTTTCTTGACCGTTTCTTGCAGTGAGTACCTGAAATCCATCTGACTCTAAAAAATCCTTCATAAGTGATAGTATTTCTTCATCATCGTCCACCACCAGGACGGTAAATTGTGCCATCATGATCCTCCTCCAATGGATATCTCTAATAATTGCTGAGCGAGCTAAGAATATCTTGCCTTGAAGCCCATATCGAAGTTGACCAGCTTGCAAACAATCCAAGGATAGGGCTGATGAAAATAGTACCGTAAATCCATGATAGTGGAAATGATACCCCTCTTGCTTGATTGAGTGAAAGCAGTGCAAGGTAAGCAAATCCCCCCCCTGTTACAACTCCTAAGATTCCTCCCAAGACAGAAGTCATCATTCCCTCCGCAAGAATCAACCTCATCATTTGTGGTCGAGTCGTGCCGACTGCTCTCATCGTAGCAAATTCCCGGGATCTTTGTCGAATGCTGCTTGCAGTGTGATTCATCAACCCAAGAGTGGCTATTCCCACAATCGTAAGGATTGTCGTGGTCAGCACGATGCTAAATAACATAGAGGGTTGCTGCGCAATTTGTTTCTCTTTCATTTTGTTAATCAGTTGCACGTCTTGATACTGCGGGTTCTTTAGGAATGCTTGTAATGATTGAATGACGCGTCTGGCATCACCGCTTGTAATCTTAATTTGAATGCTGGATAGACTATGAATGGAAAAGTTGTGTTCCATCACAGTTGGATTGACAATCGCCCAAGGTGAAGAAAAGGTGGAAGAAGTGCCTTTAATGATCCCCACGACTTTTAGAGTGAGTGTCTGATTGGTGAAGCCCTTTTTCAGACGCATGGTGTCACCGACTTTGAAGCCAAGAGCATCCGCTTCTGATTTCGTTAGTACCACTCCGTCATTTCCTAAAGCTCTGGAATCGATGCGGCCAGCAATGATCTGGAATGGATCGATGCGTTTATCTTCTTCTAAATGTGATCCAACCAAGGTGACCAAGGACCCCAATCCCGTATGCTGTACACCTTTCGGCGATGTTGGCATGGGTGTTGTCCCGTCTGGATTTGGTGCATTGAGTACAAATGCTCCTGCAAGGTTCGTAAATGTTTCAGTGCTGATCCCTTTAATCGACCGAACTTGATTCTTCAGGCCTGATGAAAAGCCGTGAAAGTCAACTGCGCGAAGGATCACATCTTCCGGATAATTGAAGTTCACCATTCGAGTCTGACCGACTACGATTACATTTAATACAATCATTCCAGCCATGCCAACAGTAACTGCCAGCATCAAAGCACCGACACACAGTGTGCTTCTGCGTTTGTACCGATTAATATTGCGGCTGGCCAATACGACATTTGACCCGAATAGTGGCTTTAGAGCCCATGAAAAAAGACGCGAAGAACTCTGTAGGCATTGAGGTATCCACATGTACATTCCGACGACAAAACAAAGCCCGCTAAAGAGATAAATGAATACATTGAGTTTCAGGATGTGTGTCAGCAATACCAGGATCACACTGATCGCGACCAATGAAGGAGCCAAAAAGAATGTAACGATACCGTTGGTCGAGTCCCCAGATGGATCTGCAGTACGATAGGCTTCAATTGGCGATAGACGTCTTGCCCATAGTCCGGGGATGAGTCCTGCTAAAATGATCATCGTGATACTACATAAGGCGATCCAGACAAGTGTCGACCACTGTATGATGACAATCGTCATCGAGACATGAAACAGCTGTGTTGAGACTGTCTTGATAAGAAAAGAGACGCCGATCCCAAGACTTATTCCCACTACAGTAGAAAATAGACCGTAAATGAGTGACTCAATCAAAATAAGAAGGGATAATTGGGAACCTTTAATTCCAAGTAAACGTAGGGTAGAAAAATCCTTTCGACGCTCCTGTAAGGAAATTTGCAAGGTGCTGATGACAATTGAAATCGAAGCGATGATCGATGTAATGGAAAGTGCGCGTACAATCGGGAGAAAGACATCTGTGTAGTTGATCTGCTGAGACAGTTGATCCCTCGTGTCGATGGTAATGTGAGGCACCATCTTATATAAGTCTTCTCGAATTGTTTGAAGCACAGCGTTTTTTTCACTCGAATTCAATCTCGGGTTTAATTTCATGATGACGCCTGTTGATTGAGTCATTCCCGTGATCTTTTGCAGCCAAGAATAATCAAACACTGCTGTAGCAAAGTGGACTTGAGAACTAGGCGGTAACTCGCCGGTTATGATAAATTTCATTACCCCTTTATGAGGCAAATTCAGTTCAATCGCTGATCCAATGTGGAGGTGATGTTGTAACATGATTTCTGGAGACAGTGCTACTTCATGAGAATGAGGGAAGTGCCCCCGAATGATTTCATAGTTCTTCAACTGCTTGGAAAGGTAGGTATCTGTCAATCCGACATAAAATAATGAGTCAGTCGAGTAACGAGGTGACTGTCCCTGGTATGGGTAAAGAATTGGCTGTAATGATTCGATTCCCTGCACGTTCTTGAGTTTAGCTAGCATCTGGGTGGTTAGACCCGATCCAACTGATTGATTATAAGCCAGCACATCGTAATCCCCGTACTGTTGGCGCTGCAAAGCCGCATACGAGTAATCGAGCGTAGAAAAGACAATTTGAACTGCAGTAACCAACAGGATCCCTAGGGAGATGCCCAGGATTGAAAAGAATGATCGCCCCTTTTTTGCGATAAAGAACTTAAGACTCAATTTCCAAGCAGAACTGTTCACGCCATGAGCACCTCCCACTGTTGTTGGATTGCAGCTGAAAAAGACATGTTTAAGTCAAGCAGTTGCAGTTGGTCCATGTCTGAAACCTCTCCAACGATTCTTCCATCTCGCATAAATAGCACTCGATTTGCAAACGAAGCTACTTTTGGATCGTGTGTGACAAGAACCAAAGAGTGCTGTAGGGGAGCCTTACAAGCATTTCTCAGCAGTCTCAATACTTCCAGTCCTGTTTTGGTATCGAGACTTCCAGTGGGTTCGTCCGCCATTAGAATGGGGGGGGTTGGTAAGAGAGCCCTGGCTATCGCAACCCGCTGTTGTTGCCCGCCAGATAACTCATGCGGGCGTTTGTGCAAGTGAGCACTTAACCCCATTTGCTCCAGTAAAAATCTCGCGCGCTCCCGAATTGCTGACTCTTTATGACCGGCCATGAGCATCGGTAGCGTGACATTTTCATAAGCAGAGAGAACGGGAATGAGATTAAAAAACTGGAACACGAATCCGATTTTTTCTCTTCGTAACTTGGTCAACTCTTCATCATTGCTTTCGGTTAGATCCATCCCGCAAATAGTCACGCTGCCACTTGTGGCCTTCTCAAGTCCAGACAACATATGAAGCAGCGTCGATTTACCTGAACCGCTAGGCCCCATGATCGCGATGAATTCTCCCGGTTTCACATTTAGGGTCACGCTGTTTACAGCGCATAGTATTTCACTTCCAGTGTGAAATTCCTTGGTCAACAATTTGGTTTCTAGCACTGGATTCACTTAAATGTCCTCCTTCTTTTAATTCTTCCTTGAATCCAGGAGACGACAAGGCCGATCGCAGAGATTAAAACCATGGCAGCGGATATGAGAGTTGCCCAATTGAAGAATTCAAACTCATTAGTGACGGAAGCGCGCTTTGCGAAGTCTGACTCGACACCCAAAGGGATTGACTGGACTTGATCGTAATAATAACCAGTCATGTGTTGACAATAAATCAGCGCGACGATGGATAGGACCAGAAAAACGGAAAAGATGATTTTTGCCTTCATGGGAATCCCCCAATTTCGTGTGTTTTCGGTGCATGGACTGATCATAACGTAAGGATGTAAATTCCAAATCAAATAAGTATCAAAAAAAATCAAATTTATCCACGATTTGTCGAAAACCAATGGAACGCGGGGGCAATGAATCGCGTTGCGATTGGCGGAGCGGTCACATTTTTGGTCGTGAGCGGCTATACATTTTTCCTGTCGGCCTGGTTTGACGAACGAAAGCGCGACCTCGGCGGCGCGAGCGCGATCACTGTGCTGTTGTACGCGCTGGCTGCTGTTGCGCAAATGAGCCCCAAGGAAACCTGGTTGTATCGGGTTACACTTTTTGGCTATTATCGGCCCGCTGTATTGATCGCTGGGCAGCAGCCTGTGACGGCGGTTGGACTGGTTTTGACGCTGCTCGCCTGCGCGTTGTTTGGGGTGGGGGTCTGGCGGTTTTCTGTCAGGGATTTATCGCTATAGACCCTAGGGAGAGCGCGGAGTCAGGGGCGAACATGCACGGGAACCCAGCCCCGGACACTGCTTATCAGCCACATCCCGGTAACGTCCCTGAGATCGGAGAGTGTGATGACGGCTTCGCGGATGACGCCCTGTTCGAGCAACTCTTGGCGCAGTGTTCCGCCAAGGAGGCCGCTTCCGCGATCCGGAGTCAGCAGTTCACCGCGGATCTTGAAGACGGCATTGCCGATCGTAAATTCCGTGATCTGCTCCTGTTCATTCCACAAGAGTACGTCAAATGCGTCCGGGTGGTCGCTTTGCGCTGCCTCGTACACATCGCGGCAGGTGGTTTTGTGATAGAGAAACCGGTTTAATCTGGAGATCGGACGGTGAGCCACTGCGACGGATTGCGGCGCCTCGGTCAGGGGAGCGAGGGCTGCACTCTCGACCCGAATCCGGCCGTCCCGCGATACAAGGAGGCGCGCGCGACGCGCGCAGGAACAATAGGTGCGGGCGTGATCGTCCAACTGTCTGCGCACACTGGACAAGTCAAGCCGAATATCAAAATACTGGGCAGAGTCGGCCAGGCGTCTCAAGTGGCGTTCCAACAATACATACACGCCCCGTTCAAGCCGCATGGTTTCCAACAGATCGAACGCGGGCGCGCTTTCCGTCAGGATGGCGGCCTTGGCCAGCGCCTCCTTGAATTCCTCATGCGCGGTGGAATCCCAGGTGACGCCTCCTCCGACGCCATACTCGGCAACACCGGTGTAAGCGTCGAGAACCACGGTGCGGATGGCTACATTGAAAACCCTGGTTTGGTCAGGTGCGATATACCCGATGGCGCCACAGTAGACTCCGCGGGGACTGTCTTCGAGTGCGGCAATCTTGTTCATGGTGTTTATTTTGGGCGCCCCTGTGACAGAGCCACAGGGAAACAGCGCGGCAAACACGTCTTCGAGCGTCGCGTCGGCGCGGGCTTTTGCAGTGATCGTTGACGTCATCTGCCATACGGTCGGATAGGATTCAATTGCAAACAGGCTGTCGACATGAACGGATCCAGTTTCGGCGATCCTGCCGAGGTCGTTGCGCAGCAGATCGACGATCATCACATTTTCGGCGCGGTCCTTCGCGGAGTGCAGCAGACAGTTTGCCTGGTTCACATCGTCTTCCAGCCAACGGCCGCGTCTGATCGTTCCCTTCATGGGACGGGTCAGGATGTGCGAACCCTTTTGGCGAAAGAACAGTTCCGGGGAAGCGGACAGAATCCGCCAACGGCCAAGATTCAAATAAGCCGCGTAGGACGCCCGCTGCGCTTCGGCAAGGGCGCGGTAAAAAGCCTGATCATCGCCGTCAAATTGCGCCCGCAGCCGCATCGTGTAGTTGACTTGGTAGGTTTCCCCCTGTGCGATTGCCGTTTTGATGCTTGCGATATGCCTGTCAAAATCACCGGGGTTGACTGAAGGCGTCCACTCTGTCAACCGATAATCACGAAGCGGCGGCAGGGAGATCTCTGTGAGCGGCCTCTCAAAGAGGCCGAACCACAGGAGCGGCAGGGAGCGTTCCCCAGGAGCCACCGAGTACGCCGGGTCGAAAGCGGGCGCCGCCTCATATGCAATAAACCCCGCTGCATAATGGCCGTCGCTGCACGCGCGTTCAACAGCCCGGAGCGAGGACCGCACTTCATCGATGACGTTTGTTTGAATCACTGCAATCGGGTCAGCGAAGCAAAGCGATTGAATCTCTCCTTCAGAATTGGCAAAGTCAAACATGAGAAAAGGAATCCGTGCTGGATCATCCATACCGACAACACTCCCATTGATCGAACATACGAGGGCCGATGGTCGTGGGAACGGCCATCGACTACATACAGTATACTGATCGGCGGCTGTTTGGCGGGGAAGTGCAGATCATGGTTCGAAAGTCTTGGTATGCGGACGGATGGATTTATCCTTCAAGCAGCAGCGCCTCCGGGTCCTCCGCGAGTTCCTTGACCTTGACCGGTTGCGACAGTGGATGTCCATCGTCCACACGATTTCGTCCTGAAGAAATGGTGCCACGTAGAGCGCGGTGGACGTTTGCTCGCGGTATCGTTATCGGTCGGCGGAGGGAGGCAAATGTGAGTGAAATGGCGCTTGTATGAGACGGCGGCGCGATGTTTGGAGCAAGTGTGGGGGCCTCTCTTGAGCGGCGGGAAGCGGAAAACAATCTTGCTCTTGGCATCCTGCACTCTCTTGCCGGCGGCCGACCGACAGGCACTTTGCCGGCGGAGCCATTGACGGCTGTGGTGGAAGACGGCGGCCAACTGGTGTTGGCGCTTGTCATGACGCCTCCCATGCAACTGATCATGGCGGGCGTTGCGTCTGGAACTGTTTCCAGAGAGGCGGTGCAGACTGCCGTTGAAGGCCTCGCCGCGCTTGGCGCCTCCGTTCCCGGAGTGGTCGGCGAACCGGAGATCGCCGCGGCATTTGCGCAAGACTGGGAAGCGAAAAACGGGTGTTCATCCGAAACTGTCATGAATCAGCGCATATACAGGCTGGACAAGGTGAATGAGATCCCGCGGGGCCCCGGTGATTTAAGGAACGCCGAAGAAGCCGACACGGAACTGGTCGCGCGCTGGATTCACGATTTCTCCATCGACAGTCGCGAACCGGTGTCCTACGACACGGCTGTGCGCAAGGCAAACGACAGCATCGGAGAGAGTTCCCTGTATTTGTGGGAGAATGATGGGAAGCCTGTATCCATGGCCAAGAGCGCCAGACCCACAAGACACGGGGTGGTTATCAGCCTGGTTTATACTCCTCCGTCGTTGCGCGGGAAGGCATGCTGCGCCTCGACCAGTCGCCGTGCGATCGTCAGGCGCCGCCGCCCTGGAGAAGGATCCTTCCCGTCGGTTGCTTCTCGAGCGTCTTGCGAATATTGAGAAGACCCACGCGGACATGTGGGCAAACAAATTGCATGAAACTGGCGCCACGGCGCCTCTCTCAGCCTATAGCGAGGATTCCGGCGCAGCGTATTCGAGCGAGGCGTTGTTACAACGGCTCGACGAGTTGGAACAGAGCAATGCGGCCTGGTACGAGTTCCTGCGGCGCGTGTTTGACGACCGCGAAATGATTCGCATTATTGATCGCATCGATGAGGAAGAGTCACATCACGACACCACTGTTCGTACGCTGCTTGCCGCGCCTGTGCAGCACATCGGCGAGTCGTTGAGTCGACTGT
>JAJZEE010000084.1 GCA_021805735.1 Bacillota bacterium | reverse complement strand
CCGATCTATCGGGCATCGCGGCACCTACCTGTTCATTCAAAATTTGTCACCGAACTCCTTGTCCAGCCCATCCGCCTTCAAGTAAAGGCAAAACTCGCGGAGCGCCTTCATGACGGCCTCCTTCGCCGCCTCCCTTGCCTCGAAGCCCTCTTCCCACCACCAGTTGGCGATCTTAAGCGGCTCGCCCGTCAGATGCTTCTCCGGCTCGAATCGGGCGACAAGCCGGTCCCCATACAGGACGGGGAGCACGTAATAGCCGTATTTTCTCGCAGCGGCAGGGCGGTACACTTCCCAGCTATATTCAAAGTTAAAAACATCCTTGATCAATTTCCTGTCCCACAGGAGGTTATCTAGGGGGGCGAGAATGGTCACTGTCGGCTCCGTATCCCGGCACATCGCATTCAACACCACCTGATCCTCCATTCGCATGTAGAACGCTTCCTTCAGCCCTTCTACCTTGACGCGAAGCAGGCTGCCCTCCTCGCACAGTTCCTGCAGCACTTGGGCCCGCAGTTGGTTGTCGGATACAAAGTGGCCGAGCCAACCCCCGCCATTGCGGCCCCAATAGGCCCCCAGGCTGCCGATTCTTCGTTTGAAATACCATTTATAGAAGGCGTGGTCACTGTCGAAGGGGTCTGCCTGCTCCACAATTTCCTTGGGCAGCACCCGCTCCGTCAAGTCGTAGATTTTGTGGGTATTCCGTTTCTCCTTGACGGATAATGTCCCGGTATTCCACATATAGTCCATGGCTGCGCTGGACAATTTTCCGTGCCCCCATCGACCGTTGGCAACTCGTCCGAGGTCGAGCTTGGCCGGGGACACAGCACCGTTCGTTTCAATAAATACCCGCACGGTGTCCACATACTGGATCGCTTCAAGCGACCCCCGGTAAGCCAATGTACCCTCGGTCTCCTCCTTTTTCCTCGCCCTCACCCGGTAAAAATACGGCCAGTCGTGAACGGAGTAGATTGCCATCATTTTGTCCCAGCCGTCGACCAGTTCCCGCCGTTGATACAAGAGCCTGTCCAGCAGGACGGGATCGTAACCGACAAATCGGGACTGCAGCATCAGATCTGGATTATGTCCGACGACATTGAGCGGATCGTACTGGATACAACCGATTCGTTTGACTAACTCGACAATGCCTGATTCGCTGGCAAGCGGCTTCGATGAGGCAAATCCTTGATAGGCCACCAGAAATGCCCGTAGTTCATCCATGGACATAGTAATAGCTGACATGAGCGTCTCCTCCATCGTGCAACGCAACTGACGTTTGAGGATCTCGGCAAAAAGCGCTGGGGAATACTCCGTGTTGTTCATAGAAATCGTTGTCCTCAGCGCTTCGCCGTCTGGCAGTACTTTTCGATAGAAGTAGTGATCCGTCTGCTTGTAAAGTTCCTATCCCTCATTGTCGCAAAACCGGTTGTGATCCCACGGATTAGGCATGGATCAAACTTACTACGGCATCCTGATTTCCCTGCACCGCGATCTTGAGTACATAAGGGAAATGCGCGCGCCGATTAGGGGAGTGGAAATAGAAACGAAAGTTGTCGGTCAAATATTCCTCAGCGTATTCAGTCAAATGGCTGGCCAAATCGGCAATGACCTCTTGTTCCGTCGTGCCGGTTGCCACGATATCATCGATTTCTTGAAGCGTTCCCACGTAATCTCCATGTTCGTCCTGCCGGATGTTAGCGTGGAACTGCAAGGATTCCAGGAGAACCTGTAAATGCTCCAAATTCAGCGTGGCAAGTATGTCGCGATTGCGCGTCAAGAAGCCGGGACGATCGCGAACCACGGTATCAATAAACTCACTGAAGTGTTGGCGAACGTCTGATGCTTTCTCGATCAGGCGTAACATGATCATCCCTCCTGCATCTCCATCCTACGTCGTTCGTACATTTTGTACAATATGTACGATGTCCGAGTTGTATGCAGGCTAAACGTGAAAATGGTTATTTTCAAACCCTAACGTGAACTACTCGTGGCCATTCGCGAAGATCGGCATGGATATCTGTTTGTTGCCAGTTCTTTTGTGATGGAGGATTGGAACTACAAAATTCCGCGCAGACTGGCGTGCGGGCGGATGGTCCATTATATTTCTTGATTTTCGAACCCAATAATTTCGAGAAATTGTCGTGCAGTCACGTATTCAATTCCTTCATAAATGCGTTTTCCGTTGTCTAGGGGTGGAAAATGACGGGTATTGTTCGACACTACGAAATTTGCACCAATCATCTTGGCTAATGACCAGATGGGTGTGTCGTTTATGTCTTGGAAATTGGGCCACCCTTGATCAAAGGGTGGTTTTGGATCGGCAACAAGAAAGTACGCTGACATCTGCTCCATCATCGTGTTGCTCAGTCTCTCGCATAATGCGTAGTCTCCACGCTTATCTTCAAACCACTGCCACATGAGCACTCGGTACAATTCACCGATGATCCACGGAGACCAGTACGGCACAAATAATCCTTCTCGGGCTACCTGAACCAACCGTCTTCGACAAGACGGGGGAACAAGAACGCTGGTATCGCATACGGCCTTGATCATGTAGACTTCTGCCAAGGCAGCTTCCCTTTTCGGCCAGCTTCAAGCGCGTCCATCTCTTCCTGTGTCATGTTGCGCCCTAATCCATCGATTTCATCCAGAGCTCGTTCGGATCTTTGGATCGAAAGCAATTCGGAATCGGTCGAATGAAGAAGTTTCTCTACGGATGCTCGCTCAATCTGCATACGACCATGTTCACCACCAGGTTGGCGGTAATGCAGTTTCCCTTCGCGCGCCCAGCGTTTTACCGTATTAATCGAACCGACATGCAACAAGTTAGCTGCTTCCCCGGTTGTGATCCACTCTTTTTGAGACCCGACTACACGTTGCGCCATACTCATTGACGCCGTCACCTCACTTTCAAGACCATCGTACCTCGAACCATGCATTCCGTCAATATCGTTCATTTCATCATCCCCTTTGTCTAGGTATATCCGGTATTGGCTGATAACATACCTTTCGACTAAATGCGCCAAATAACGGACAACAAAAACGAATGACGCGAAGGAGAATTACCCTTCAATGGCGAATCTGCACCCAGCCGAATGTGCGGCCGATCGTCAGGGGCAAAGTGAGGACGAACGTGGAGTTCGGCGCGAAGGTGTCCATCAGTCTGGTGGGTGGATACGCGAAGATGGAGAGTCTGCAGTGGGACAGTTTTAACAAAGGCGGCACTTTGTAGGCATCGATCGAACGGTATCGAAGGCAGTACGGCTGTTACCCGGAGGCGGTGCTGGCGGACAAGATCTACCGGACACGAGAGAATCTCCGGTACTGCAAGGCACATGACATTCGGTTAAGCGGACCCGCGCCGGGGAGGCCAGCGAAGGGTGAACAGAGCGAGTACAAGCGCCAAGCGCAGAGAGATGACGCGGAGCGTAACGCAGTGGAAGGGGAGTTCTGCGAGGGCAAACGAATATACGGGCTTGGACTGATCAAGGCGCGGCCGGCGAACACGAGCGCCGCGGTGATTGCCATGCAGCTATTGGTGATGAACCTGGAGAAGAGACTGCGGCTTCTCTTTTGTCGCGAAAACTGCCCGCTCTTTTCTGTCGCTTTCCGGGAGGCCTGAACACGGAGTTGAGGCTTGTTCAGCAGTCCCTAAATAAAACGTCCTGCAGACTGGTAGGAAGCTGCAGAAAGTGACTGTTGAACCCACTCGGTCACCGCATAACGGTCTCCCTCGGTCTAGGCAAATTTCACAATTAGGCCGTGCGGATAAAGTGGTTCGTTTGGGAAACTGATGAAAGATTCAAATCGTCGAAAATCCTTGATGCGTAAGGAAAAGTGGCGGGAGCGTGTGAGAATCGAACTCACCTCCGACAACCCGTGCCGGACACTCGGTTTTGAAGACCGGGAAGGACACCAGTACCCCATCCGCCCCCATTGGCTTAAACTACTCGTGTAAGGATATCAAATGAGCAGGGGGGATTCAAGTTCCACTTGGGCTGATGTTCCGCTTGGCATGACTGCCTTATCGATGACTGCCTCGCCGATGATCACGACAATACCGTCAGCTCTGATCCGTTACCTCACGCAGGACAGGTTGCGTCACTAAGATGCGAACTGCAACAAAAACCCCCAAAGCATCCCCAATAGGGTGGAGATTAGCGTGCCTACCAGAAAATACTCGGCCCATTCACGATAGTCCAGATTTTTAAAACGCACCAAAGATTTTGCGGCCACCACGAATCCAATCGCGGCATAAGCGCCTTTGTATATCAAGATCATAATGATGATGCGTTCCAAATAGCCAATCTGTCTCCCGCGAGACACATCGGATGCGGGAACAACTGCATAGGATTTTTGATCCTGTATCTCACTCTGGAAGTTATAAATCTGAGTTGTCCTGGTAATTCGATGCTCAATCAATTGCTGATTCGTTTCGGTAAGGGGATGAACTAATATTTGGACAATTACGCTGCTGAACCGGGTAGCCAGAATCAACGTGATGCACCACAGAACAATACGATCAGGGATCGGCAGATTCTGGTGGGATATAAAAAAGAATGCATGAAAGGTTGGGGCATTCTTTGCCCATTGCGATGAACTGTACCAGTACACGACAGCCCCAATCGTTGCTATATGCAGGAGTTGATCCGCTATGAAGCTTCCCAGATCAAACAGGGAGCGCCACTCGCTCATTTCATCTCGGGTTAACCATCTGCTTTTGGTCAGGTCGACTTTCACCCAATCAATGACCCAATGGACCACAACCAAGATCAGCGACATGGTCAAGGCAGATTCGATTGTTCGAAAATGTAGGCCGTGAACAATGATCCAGTACGGAATAACAAAGAGACAGTTCAGGAGCAAGTGATGGAGTATGTGAATTCTCATGCTGCGATTCAACCCATGCTTATTCTGGGCGATGGAGTTGCTTTGGAATATAAAATCTCCCGTCAAGTGGCACAACAGTAGCAACAGGACTAACAAATCAGCCATAAATCACCCTATTCATCCCAGCCGCTCCAATCATGCCAATAATCTTGTCGAATGGATTTAGAGCCCCATCGAGTATAGTGCATTCACCAACCCCTAGTACACCATGACTAGCGAAGTATCCTGTCCTGGAGATATATGTATTACTCACGGAGGCTACACTTATCGAATTCCTCGGGTGAAAAACTCTTCAAGATGACTCTGAACGTATGACGTGATCAGTGATGCAATCAGTTCCGATCTCCTTTGCACATGCGTTGGGGTGTTGGTAACGGGGTCGTTAAGGCCAGTGGCACGCTCCGTCGCTGCATTGTGGATACGTTGAAGTTCGTCGAGTCGGTTCTCAATTCGTCTGTGAATCTTTATAATTAGATCAGTGGCGCCCGTTTTTAGCTGTCTGGAAATCGTAGAGGGGTCTTTGTGCAGAAAACTGGCGATCTGCGCCTGTTGCCGAAATACTGCATAGAGAGAGCCGACGGTTTTCTGGGCTGGGCTTTGTGATTTGAGTAGATAGTCCAGTATTTCGAGTAACTCGTTTGTTTCTTCCATGCTACTCCGAAGAGGGAACAACGGTGTATTCACTAACATCCATTTTCTGTCGATTGCTGATTTTGTTGTTTTTAACTCATCAAGAGCCAGTCGTGCAGTATTTATCATTGGATGAAGCCATCGATCCAGATCGGGAAGCTGTTCTACACTTTGACCGAGGGAACCCACGGTCATCCCGAAGTAAGGAGGATTTAGATGATATCGCCAAAATTGCTTGATAAAGAAGGCCAGGGTGTAGGCTGTTGAGAATTCCCCGGCAACCAAAATGATTTCATCGCCGAATCTGTGCTTTACCCTTATAGGGAGCGCAGTCTTGTTTAGAGAGGTTAAATCTTCCATCCAGTCTACAGTCTTATCCAAATAATCAGCGAGGCCATCCGGCGCCTCTGCCCTGCTAGAATTGGCCACATCCATGATGAATAACGACACTGGGTAATCCAAGTCACATTCGCCTCTACCAGGAAGGGATTGCGCCCAGTCAGCCTGTTTGGACTCGTTAGCTTCGTATCGGCGCATGCATGCATTTTCGTACGCAACAAGTATACCGAACTTGCATGAATATATGCAACGCAATGCTGTTTGCATAAAAGCATGCAACTATTCGTTGGTTTCCCTTCCCTCCTGCAAATGGCGATTTTCTCGCGGCTTCTCGTACCACCGCGCGATGGGCGAATTTCTGCGAAAGTTGAGAAGATGACGGCAGAACGGCAGAACGGCAGAACGGCAGAAATCATGATTTACAATCGTGTGCCGACATGGTAAGGTAAACTCGAAAATCGAACAGTCAGGCGCTAGGGGTGCCGATGAGGCTGAGAGGCGGAGAGATTCGCCAACCCTTGTGAACTCGATCTGGGTAATGCCAGCGGGAGGAAGTGCCACCTAACACTCATGAGATGGGCACCCCTTTGACGCGCTGAGATCGCATGTTACTCAGACTGTCAAAGGGGTTTTTATTGTATCGATGAGGAAGCGGCGCTGACGCCCGGATATTGTAAGGGGGTAGATTCAAGTGTGGAAACTGCGCGATATTATCGTTGCAGCAATCTTGTCGGTGGTTTGCGGAGCCATCTATATGGGGTGGGACTGGATTACCACTCCGTTATTTTCAAGCGCCATGAGTCCAGTGGTTGGCGCGTTGGTCAATGGTCTGTGGTGGGTTGCGGCGGGTTTGATCCCGTATATAGTCAGGCGGCCAGGGGCTGCGTTCTTCTCTGAACTGGTCAGTGCCACGGTCGAGTTTTTGTTTGGCAGTCCATACAGCCTCGGGGCGGTGATTTCCGGATTGGTTCAAGGCGGGGGAGCTGAGCTTGGTTTCTCCTTTTGGAGGTGGCGCCGCTACAGTTGGACCTCGATGGCGGTCGCCGGAGCGCTGGGAGGCGTGGGGAACACAGTGCAATGGTACTTTGAGTATCAAGGGTATCAATATTCTACGTGGGTGATCCTCGGATATACGGTCGTGACGATGATCAGCGGGGCTGTACTCGCCGGTGTGCTACCCAAGCTGATCGGTGACGCGCTGCTGCGCACAGGCGCGCTGCGCAACTTTGAAATTGGCAAACAGGCCCGCGCTCAACTGAAATGAGCAGAGATCGGGAAGGAATCGGTACAGTCGCGGCAGGGGAATGGCCATCCTCTGCAGGGCGTTCGCTGGTCGGCGCCGATCAGGTCAAACCAGCCACAAAGGGCCGCGAGGTCTCCGTGACTGGTTTGACCGGTGAGACAGAGACAGAGACAGAGACAGATGAGAACGACATGGCCACCAAGACAAACATGCCCAGCATGCTCAGCATGGCCAGTATGGCCGCGGCGTCCGGTGTGGAACAACTCGCCGCCGGAGGCGGGCGAAAACGAACGCTGCTGTCTTTGCAGGATATTTCGATCGGATATGAGGATGCGAGTCGACTTGCAGTGTCGAAAGCCAGTCTCGACATTGCGGAGGGTGAGTCCGTGTTGTTGCTGGGGCCGAGCGGATGCGGCAAGAGCACCCTGGCGATGCTTTGCGCCAACCTGATTCCGCGAGCGGTAGAAGCGGTCGTATCGGGTGAGGTGTGGCGTGATCCAGAACTCGCGTTGCCGGGTCGGATTGGCTATGTGTTTCAAGACGCGGATGCGCAGTTTTGCATGCTTCAGGTGGACGACGAAATTGCCTTTGGACTGGAAAATCTGCAGTGTGACCGCGAAGCCATGTCGCCAAGAATTTCGCGTGGACTGAAGGAGGCGGGATTGGAAGTTGGCCCGACTCAGTCGCACGCGGTGTTTTCCGGAGGCATGAAGCAGAAACTGGCGATCGCCTCGGCGCTTGCCATGGATCCGTCACTGATGATTCTCGACGAACCGACCGCCAATCTGGATCCATTTTCCTCCCGCCAGGTGTTTGATCAGATTGCGGCGCTGCATCGTGCCCGCAAGACGATGATCGTTATTGAACACAAATTTGACTTGTTGCTTCCGCACATGGATAAAGTGGTGCTTTTCAGCGCGACCGGCCAGATCTATAGAAGTGGGCCAACGCAAACGGTTATGTCGCAGGAGTGGAACTGGTTAGTCGGGGAAGGGATTGTTCCGCCGTGGAAGACTCCTCCCCGGCACAGTTCATGGAGAGGTGCAGCGGCAGTCGGCTTGCCCTTGGCGACGCCCGCAACGCATGAACAGAGGATTGCTGCAGAATCGGATCCGCTCTGGACCGCGAAGCGAAGCGCGATTGAAATCACGGATGGCAGTCTTGGTTACGGCGATGTGCCCGTCTGGAGCGGCTTGCAACTGGCTCTGCCCGAGGGAGCGTTTATTGCCATCGTCGGACCCAATGGCGCTGGAAAATCATCTCTGCTACAGGTGATTGCGGGGCTGACGCCGCTTGCATCCGGACAGGCGCGGCTTCTGGATCGACCAGGACAGCGCTGGAAACACAAAGAGCTGGCAGAGAGTGTGTCTTACTGCTTTCAGAATCCGGAGTTTCAGTTCATCTACGAACGAGTGGGCGATGAACTCGCCAATCGTGCAGTGGGGGCTGACGTGCCTGCGGAAGTGATGTCGCTGCTGGCGGAGTTCGGTCTCGCGGGTTATGAACTGCAGAGTCCCTTTGCGCTCAGCCAGGGGCAGAAGCGAAGGCTGAGCGTGGCGTCCATGTTGCGAGAGGAACACGACGTCTATCTGCTCGACGAACCGACATTTGGACAGGATGCACACACGCAGCAGGTGATCATGGATCGATTGACCGATTTGCACAGAGCGGGGAAAACCATTGTCATGACAACCCATGACATGGACCTTGTCAGTCGTTTTGCGACTCATGTGGCAGTGATTGGACAAGGCGGCCTGCAGTTTTTTGGATCGCCTGAGGGATTGTTGGCCGACACAGATCTAATGCGCCAGAATCACCTGCTCGATGACGTGGAAACGGAACTGCGGGGTGGGGCCCGTCTCGCAGGCGAGCCTGCTGGGAACAGTGTTGCACTCGATTCGGTTGCCACAGCACCCGATACGCGGGCCATTGAAGTATCCGCGGGGTCACAGGTCGCGCCACCGCGTGCACCGCAGGGGTCTGCGCTGGATGTCGCAGCACTTTCCGCAATCCGGATGGCTCACGTCGACGCGCCTGCCAGGCGTCTCAATCCTCCGGTGCTGCTTGTGACAACGCTCGCCGTCACTGTGGCGGCCATATTTGCTCACACCATCAGGCAGGGCGCGGCGATGCTGGCTGTGCCGATTCTCCTCATGTTTGTTCTCGCGCGGCTCAATCCGTGGCAGGTGGTAAAGCGGATGTCGCCATTTTTCGTCTTTTATATTCTGTACATCTGGTCACTCACGGCTTACGCTGCAGTAGGACCGCATACCCCCACGTTTCAACTTCTCTGGATGCGACTCAGTTTTCCGGGGTTTTTGAATGGGGTCGTGTTGGCTCTGCGCATGTTGGCGGCAGTTGGGTTTGGCGTGCTGTTTTTCTCTGCGGCTGATGTCACCGATCTGATTGTGGGACTGTGCAAGAATTTTCGCATGGCGCCGAAATTTGCGTATGGTATTTTATCCGGTGTTCGGGTCGTGCCACTCTTTCGTTCCGAGTGGACAAAACTCAAACAGGCTCGGCAACTGCGTGGAAAAGATGCGCGGTTATCCTTTCTTCGGCCGATCACGTACGCGCTGCCACTTCTGTCACAGGCGATTCGCATGAGTGAACGGGTTGCGATTGCCATGGAGGCGCGCGGATTTCATGGGGGTCCGGCAGAGAAGGCGGGTGAACGGACGTTTTATCGGGATGTTGCGATCCATTGGTGGGACTACGCGTTTGGGGCCATTCTGTTGACTGTGACGATCACATTGCTGATACTGGTTTGAGGACGCACTGAGGCGCCGGGAAGTCATGGCAAACGAGGTGATGGACGCTGAAGAAGATGATGATAGACATTACAGCGCCGCTGGGACCCGATACTGCTCCATTTCCCGGAGACACTCCGTTTGTGCGCGAGTGGACCATGACAAAGGCCTTGGGGGATGCCTGCAACGTGTCGAAGTTGACGATGAGTCCACACGTAGGAACCCATGCGGACGCTCCCTATCATTACGACGATCGCGGCAGCGCCATGGAAGCGGCTGATCTGGAGCTGTACATGGGGCCTGCACGGGTGATCTGTGTGCAACCGCAAGAGCGCCTGATCACTGTGGATGCACTGCGCGATCATGACCTTTCGGGGGTCGTGCGCCTTCTGGTCAGGACGGATTCGTATCTGGACCATACACGGTTTCACTCTGATTTTGCCGCATTCGAGCCGGCGGCAGTGGATTATCTGGCACAGCAGGGTATCCGTCTCGTCGGCGTCGACACGCCTTCGGTGGATCTTGCCGACAGCATAGACCTGCCCGCGCACGAACGATTTCGGGTCCATAATATGCGAATACTGGAGACGCTGCGCCTGCAGCATGTGGAGTGCGGCGATTATGAACTGATCGCCCTTCCACTGCGTCTGCAGGGCAGTGACGCCTCTCCGGTGCGCGCCGTGTTGCGGGTCCGTGACCAGGGTTAGACCCGCAAGATCGGCGTCTCGATTGTTCACGGTTAGAAATGGCGCTGGCCCAGTCCGGGCACCGTCACCCCGAGACCGTGATTGTAGACAAGAGTTCCGCCCAGGTGGCCCGTATATGTAACGAACACCAAACCAACTACGGAAATGAGCAGCGCCGACAGAACCACGCGGCCTGGTTTCTGACGTCGGGTCAGAAACCGGATGACGAATGCGATCAGGAAAATGACTCCAGTGGTTTCTCCGAAAAAACGATGGGTGGCCAGCAGCGAGGCCACCGCGGGTGTAATGACGTCGTAGTGCTCGCTGACGACACCCGCCACACCTGCGGCAATGGTGGACAGAACGCCCAAACCAAGCAGCAGAAACCCGGCCCGCTCATAGAAATCGTCCTTTTTGAAGTAGGCTATGACTTCTGTAAGAACTGCGAGATACAGGATGGCAATCGTGAAATGGACGACCATGGGATGGATGGTGGCGGGCAACAGACTGTACATCAGGTTATAAATAGGGGTGAGCATTAAAAGCGTCCTCCATTTCATGCTATTGCTGGTTGCGTGTCATTCTCTTCGCTATCCTAGCATAAGCGGGAGGTCTGTACCTGAAGAATTGGGGCGCTTGGCATGGCAAATTTGTGACTGGGAAATAGCACAGCGCGCAAGCAGTATGGAAGTCTATTCCGAGAAATCGATCGTTCCTGCCAGTCGGAGTCATATATTGCGCCCCTGCTCAGACACCGCTGTCGCTAAACTCGCGACGGGCGCAATATATGACTCCTCCCCGAGAGGGCCTTGTATTTGCGAAAAACCTTGCGGCGCCTTTTTCATTCCCTGATAGTGGCGCGAAGCCGCATGAAAGGCTATCCCCGAAAATTGATTGCTCCTGCCCGCCGGAATCGTATGCTGCGCCGCTTCTCAAACACGGCTGCGCCGAACTCGCCTCGGCACAGCATACGATTCCGGCCAAGAGGGTTTTTCATCCGGGCTGTTGGCGCCGCGCAAGCGTTGAGATTTTGCTTCGCAAAACTCAGACATGAATGCCTACTCCCGGAAAGTGCTCCTACCCAGCCGGATTCCTATGCCGCGCTCCTGCCCAGACACGGCCGCGTCGAAGTCGCGACGGGTGCGCCGTTCTGTGTGTTTTCCAATCAAGGGCGAGACGTGGTGCCGATGAGCGCGTCGGGCGCGTCACGACGCTGGTCGCGACCGAGGGCTAGCAGTACGGTGATGCCGATGAGCGTGACTACAAAGAAGATGGAGAATATGGCGCCAAAGGACGCGTGGGCGGTTACCAGAACCCCGACCAGGTACGGCGCGATGACGCCGCCCAATTTGCCTATCCCCATGGCCCACCCAAGACCCGTAGCGCGCGAGGCCGCAGGGTATTGTTCGACGGAAAACACATACGTGGCGCCCCAAGCCCCCAAGTTGCTGAAGTTGAGGAGGAGTCCGAACACAAGGAGCCAAGGCAGGGTGTTCGAGATCCCAAACAGCAGCGCCGATATCGCCGACAACAGGGAAAACAGGATGAGTGTCCTTTTGCGGCCCAGTCGTTCGACCAACCAGGCGGCCGTGAGATAACCTGGCACTTGGGCGATCGCCATGATGAGCACGTAGCCAAAGCTGTGAATCAGGGAGTACCCCTTTAAGACAAGGACGCTTGGCAGCCAGAAGAACATGCCGTAGTACGCAAAATTTGCAGTGAACCACAGAACCCACAGGACAGTGGTGCGGCGCCGGAATTCTGTTTGCCACAGCCGGACCATATTGCTCCGGAAGTTCAGACGACGACTGAGACTTCGAAACGCGGGGGTTTCGGGCAGAGCGCGGCGCAGATACAGGGCATATAGAGCGGGAAGCACAGTAATTGCAAATGCGGCCCGCCAAGTGAACGCGGGGATGATCAGGTAGCCAATCAGCGCGGCTACGATGCTGCCGAACGCCCAGTACGTTTCCAGCAGTGCAGTCATGCGTCCGCGCTGTTCAGGCGGTGACGACTCCAGCACAAATGTGGTGGCGACAGGCAACTCTCCGCCGAGACCGAAGCCAGTGATAAACCGCATCAGGATCAGAAAGCCGACTGATGCAGCGAATGCGCTGACGCCGCTCGCAATCGAATAGATCAGGAGCGTGATCAGGAACGTTTTTTTTCGGCCGATTCGATCGGCGTAGAGGCCAGCCACGGCTGACCCGAGGGCCATCCCGATGAGAGTCATGCTGCCGAGCAGTCCGGCCGAGGTTGCACTGATGTGCCACGCGACAAATAAGGCGGCGATGACGAAACCGAGCAGCCCGACATCAAGGGAATCAAACAACATGCCCAATCCACTCGCAAACAGGAGCTTGTTCGGCGATGGTTGGCTGTCCATAGACTATTCCTCCCAGTAAGAAGAGTGCGTCGTTGTACGACTACTCTCCGACATATGCCTACGGGGTCGATTTGGTTCCCCAACATGAGCCGTGACACCCATATGGTGTTGGAGACGTACTATATAGAGCATTCATAGTAACCGGAGGGGATGTCTGTGCAACTGGACTTGCAAATGGTGACGAGTGCCCTGGATGGCCTCGCGGAGGACATATCCATGCGGTTGGGACAAGAGCAGGCGCTTACCGATCAGGGTATGCTCAAAGAACTGGAGGGTCTGCGCAAAACGCTGGAAACTGCCGCGCCTGATCTGATTGGAGCCTACTATGGGTACCTGCAGATCAAAGAACGGTATGACCAGTTGTTGGCCAGAGTCGGTTGGGCCAAACGACGGTTCTGGAAGATATTTCTGTTGCAGGTGGGAGTTCTTGTTGTTCTCCTCGCTCTGGCGCTTGGCTACGAATGGGGGCAATGGCAACACCTGTGGACACCCGTTTCGACCGGATCCGGGGAGGCGATTGCGTGGATCTGGTGGGGGTCTGTCGGCGCGACGCTGTCGGCGCTGCACGTACTGTATTATCATCGCCTGCAGGGAACGCTGTCGGACTCTATGGATGCTTGGCTGGCGGCAAAACAACTGTCAGGCGGGGTGCTGGGGTTGCTGTCGGGCATAGTGCTACAAGTCACCGCTTACGGAGCGACCGGCGACTGGCATACTCAGGGTGTGCTGTCTTATCTCTTCGCATTCTTGGCGGGATTCAGCGAACGCCGATTTCTCACTTATCTGCAAAAACGCGTTGGTCAACTGACTCAGGGCGCAGAGCAAAAGAATGGATAACGAGCAAAAAATGGCTAACGAGCTTGCATAGAACCTCGGTGCGTGTCTGAGCCGAAATCTCCGTCGCGCAACGATTGCGATTGCGATGATCACGCTGTGGGAATGGGCGGGAGGGTTTGTAGGATCCATTCGATGATGTCGGCAAGGACTTCATCACGCTGCGGTTCATTCATGATCTCATGGTAAAATCCTTCGTATTCTCTGAATGATTTCTGTTCCCACGAAACACTCTCATACCATTTGCGCGAGACCGCCTTGTTGACGAGGTGGTCTTCCCCGGCTTGCCACACGGAAACAGGGATCTGAATGCGATTTCCGATGCGCGTCGCGTCGTCCATGCCTCGCAATAGTTCAAAGTACCAGTTTAACGTGACTTTTTTGTGCACAAATCGGTCGGCGCCGTAGGCGGCTGCGATTTCCTGATTGCGGGTGACGTACTGTGGATTGATGCCATTCGGCTGGTAGAGGCGGGGAGTGATCTTGCGCAAGATGCTTCCCATGAGTACACGGCTGCGGGAAATGTTCATAGCGAGCCCAAAACACGGTGAAGATAAAACGAGCGCGTGCGGTGGCGGCGCAGTCCTGCGGGCTGCGGTCAAAGCTGCGATGAGCCCGCCCATGGAATGTCCAAGGAGTACATGGTACGCACCGTCTCCGTAACGTTCGACCGCCGCTTGTAAAAAAGAGTCTGCTGCATCCACATACTCATCGAAACTGTCTATGTGCCCGCGAAGACCTGGCGAATGGCCATGACCCGGAAGATCGCCCATGACGGTCGCCATTCCGTGGTTGGCAAACGCCGTGCGCACATAGTCATACCGGCCGCTGTGTTCTCCTGCTCCGTGCACGATGGTGACGACATGAGTCGGATTGTCTACATCGGTGAACGTCGTATGATAGTTCTGAGTCATAGGGCTGAGCACCTCCTCGGGTCGGTGTCGCTTACACGTATTGTGCGGGAGATTGTCATGGTTTGCAACTGTGAATGTGGGGTGAATGAGTGAACAGATGGCTCGATTTCTTACGCGGATCGCGGATTGCGGGAAAACGCGCCGCGTTATTTTGCGCGAGGAGTTGATTAGCACTCTGGCCACGCCAGAAGTCGCCAAGTGTTAGTCTCGGCGACTTCTGGCGTGCGAATACCGGCGCAGTCAGCTACACTCCGCTCGACACGATGCTGCGAGCAAAGGGAGCGGTCGTTTCATAGACGCTGATCTGTTCCTCGTGACGCAGTGTGAGCCCAATGTCGTCGAGACCTTCGAGCAAACACTTTTTTCGGTAGGCGTCAACCGCAAATGGGTAGACTGTACCGTCCGCGTCTCGCACTTCTTGTGCCGGCAGGTCGATGGTCAATATACGGCTGCCGCGTAACTCGACTTGCTCAAACAGTCGCTGCACGCTCTGATCGGGCAACACGATGGGGAGAATGCCATTTTTGAAGCAGTTGTTGTAGAAGATGTCCGCGAACGAAGGCGCGATGATCGCCCTGAATCCGTAATCGAGCAGTGCCCAGGGAGCGTGTTCGCGCGAGGAACCGCATCCGAAATTGGGGCCGGCGAGCAGGATCGTTGCATCCTGATAGGCGCTCTGCGCCAGAACGAAATCTGCCACGGGTGTTCCGTCGGCGCGGTACCGCCATTCATAAAACAGGTATTGGCCAAATCCTGTGCGTTCGATGCGCTTCAGAAATTGCTTGGGAATAATGGCGTCTGTGTCTATGTTGGCGCGGTTTAGCGGCGCCGTGATTCCCGAATGAACGACAAATGGTTTCATGCACTCAGTCAACTCCTCTGTTCTCGCTACTGCCTCTGATATACAGATTAGGCCAGCATGATGGGCGTCTACCAATCACAAGCGAATCATGGAAATCCGAGTCAATCGAGACGCCGATCATGCGACAAGGCAAGCTGCCTCTGATATACAGATTAGGCCCGGGCGGCAAACGTGCGCACATCCACAAAGTGACCGGCGATTGCAGCGGCGGCAGCCATGGCCGGGCTGACCAGATGGGTGCGTCCGTCGCGCCCCTGACGCCCCTCAAAGTTGCGGTTGGAGGTGGATGCGCACCGTTCGCCCGGCGCCAATACGTCCGGATTCATGGCGAGGCACATACTGCATCCGGGTTCCCGCCATTCAAAACCGGCTGCGAGAAACACTTCATGCAACCCCTCCTGTTCCGCCTGCTGCTTGACCTGGTAGGATCCCGGAACCACCATGGCGTGGACGGTGGACGCCACACGTCTGCCCCGCACGACTGTGGCGGCAGCGCGCAGATCCTCGATGCGTCCGTTGGTGCAGGAACCTATAAATACGCGGTCAATGGCAATCTCCTGAATCGGAGTGCCCGGTTGCAAACCCATATATCGCAGCGCCAGGTCAGTGGATTGTCGAACAGTCGGATCTTCGACATCGGCCGGATCGGGCACCCGTCCGGTGACGTCTGCGCCCATACCGGGGCTTGTACCCCAGGTGACCTGCGGAACGAGCTGATCCGCGTCAAATTCAAGGCGGGCGTCAAACTTGGCGTCAGGATCGCTGCACAGTTTGCGCCAAGTCTCTGTCGCGCGTTCCCACTCCACGTCCGGCGGCGCGTGTCTCCTGTTTCTCAGGTAGGCAAATGTGGTCTCGTCAGGAGCGATCAGTCCCGCTCGCGCGCCCGCTTCGATGGACATATTGCACACGGTCATGCGCTCTTCCATACTGAGTTTCCGGATGGCTGGTCCCCGGTATTCAATGACGTACCCCGTTCCAAACGCCGTGCCAAAGCGGGCGATGAGGCCGAGGATCAGATCCTTGGCATGCACGCCCAGCGGCAATGAGCCGGAGACTACGACCTCCATCGTTTTTGGTCGCGACTGCTGCAGGCACTGTGTCGCAAGCACATGTTCCACTTCACTTGTGCCAATGCCAAATGCCAGGGCCCCGAACGCTCCATGTGTCGACGTGTGACTGTCTCCGCACACGATCGTCTTCCCCGGAAGGGTAAGGCCGAGTTCCGGGCCGATCACGTGCACGATTCCTTGATCGACACTGGATATGTCGGCAAAGGGGATGTCGAACTCCGCGCAATTGGCTCGCAATGTGTCAATCTGCTGTTTGGCGATAGGGTCGGCGATTGGTTCCCTGCGGTCGGTCGTTGGCACGTTGTGGTCTGCGGTGGCAAAGGTCAGATCCGGTCTGCGCACTTGCCGTTCCGCCAGGCGGAGGCCTTCAAACGCTTGTGGAGAGGTAACCTCGTGAACCAGGTGCAGATCGATGTACAGTAATGTCGGTTCGTCGGCGTGTTCTCTCACGACGTGATCATTCCAGATCTTGTCGAACATCGTCCTGGGGAAGTGCTTTCCTGTGTCTGCCATGTCATGCCTCCTTGTTGTGCGCGGCTGTCTTTTGGTCAGGAAATAGCGCAGAGGAGCGCATTTTCATCTCCACTCTGTATCCTGTAGGGGAAGGGAGGTGTTTGTTGCCGCGATCTCTATGTCTATGGTACGTCCTGAGAGTTCATAAGTCGATACTATATAATCTATAATTGTGATATCTTTAATCTATAAATCTATATATCGGACGGGGGAATGAGTGTGGAGCTTCGCTGGTTGGAATACGCGTACGAGGTGTACAAACAGGGCAGTTTTACGAAAGCCGCGGATCGTTTGCGTGTTGCTCAACCATCCCTCAGCCAGCA